>RFSL01000076.1 GCA_009923965.1 Flavobacteriia bacterium
ATAATGAAATTGGTGCCGCAACTTCTACTGGTTTAGGGGAAGCAATTATTCGTGTAGCCGGAAGCAGTATGGTTGTAGAATTAATGCGACATGGTTATTCTCCCACAGATGCTTGTAAAGAAGTTGTAAATCGTATAATTAAAAAACACAGCGATTTAACAAATTTACAATGTGGATTTATTGCAATTGACAAAAAAGGAAATTTTGGAGGATATTCCGTGTATGCAGGATTCAATTATGCGCTAAAAACTTCCACAGAAGATAAAATGGTAGATGCTGGTTTTGATAGGAATTGGTAGGAATTGATTGACTTATTAAATTTATGAAAACGTTAATAGTACTAATTCTTCTAATAGTTTCAATTTCTTCATTCGGGCAACAAGAACTTTCTTGGGAATTTTATCATCCCTTAAAAAAAGAATGGTTTTCTTTTGGGAAATCAGGAAGTATCCAAGAAAAATTAATGGAACTAAAGGAATTACCCCCAGCTTTTTATAGCGATAATGAAAAAGAATTTCAATGGATTGAAGATCATGTTTGGCAATTCAGAAGCACCTTTTACCTCACTGAAAAAGAAGCCAATTCACGAAACTTAATCTTGCATTTCCCAAATATTGATACCCACGGAGAAATTATGCTTAATAATCAGTTTATTGGGTCAACGGATAATTTCTTTCGCCCTTATGAGTTTGAGATACAAAAATCTGTAATCTGCGGATACAATTCATTATTAGTAACTATTACACCACCAGTTTTATTTCATAAATCACGGTATGAAAGTGAAGATTTTCATTATCCTGCTCCAAACGATCCCGCTAAAATGAAAGTGGCACCTTTAAGCCGTAAACCACAGTATCAATTCGGATGGGATTGGGCACTAAGAATGAACACCATCGGTTTTTCAAAACCTTTAAGTATTATTCCTTCCGGATTTAATGCGATTAAATCGTGTGTCGTGAACACGCTCTATCAATCCAGCAATGTCGCAACATTACTTTATATTTTAGACACCAAGAAACCATTGGTTGATGGGTTTATTTCTTCTTCTTTATTTGGGAAAAGACCCTTAGTAATTGATTCACTTAAACCCAATCATTTTTTAGTTGATTTTCAATTGGAGAATCCAAAATTGTGGTGGCCTGTTGGTTTCGGTGAACCAAATTTATATCTAGACACCTTGAAACTTTTAAACGCTGATGGATTGGTCCTCGATAAATACATTATTGAATTTGGAGTTCGCACCTCTAAATTAGTCCAAAACAAAGATGAATGGGGAACTTCTTATGAATTTCACGTAAACGATATTCCGATTTTCTGCAAAGGAGCCAATTACATTCCACAATCAATATTTCCAGCAGCTGTTAAAGATTCAGCTATTGAAAATATGATTGATCAAATGCTTGCTGCTAATTTTAATATGGTGCGGGTTTGGGGGGGCGGTTATTATCCCGATAATATTTTTTATAAAACCTGTGATAAAAAAGGGTTATTAGTTTGGCAAGATTTAATGTTCGCTTGTGGAATGTATCCGGGAGACAGTACTTTTTTAAAATCTGTGGAAGAAGAATTAAACTATCAAATTCCTCGTATAAGTGCTCACCCAAGTGTTGTACTGCTAAATGGAAACAATGAAGTGGATATGGCATGGAAAAACTGGGGTTTCCAACTTCAGTATTTTTTAAATGATAAATCTCAAAAAATAATCGAAAAAGCCTACGATGACTTATTTAATAAACTTGCTAAAGAAGTAACATCAAACTGGACAAGCACTTCCTATATTCATACTTCTCCACTCAGTAATTGGGGTAAAGATGAATTTTACAATCATGGCTCTCAGCATTATTGGGGTGTTTGGCATGGTTCAGATCCACTCGTAAATTTTACAACAAAAATTGGTCGATTTAATGCCGAATATGGCTTTCAGAGTTTTCCTGAATTTTCAAGTTTAGCAAAATTTTCAGCTAAAGAAGATTGGTCACTTACTTCAAAAGTGATGAAACACCATCAAAAAAGTTATGTTGGAAATAGTATGATAGAAAAGCAAGCAAAATTCCTTTATGGGAAATCTAAAAGTTTTGAAGAATTTGTATATCACTCACAACTAACTCAGGCAAATGCAATTTCTTCCGCAATTAATAGTCATCGTTTAGATGCTCCAAGATGTATGGGGACTTTATATTGGCAGTTAAACGATTGTTGGCCGGCGCCAACTTGGTCTAGTATAGATTATTATGGCTCTTGGAAAGCATTGCATTATGCTGTTCGTGATGATTACAGACAAATTGCTGTTTTGAAAAAAATAGATCTTAAAGGAAATATTGAATTATTCTTAAAGTCCGATGCACTCAAAAGCAACGAAAATGCTATTCAGCTTTCACTTGAAGTTTATTCTTTGGATGGAACGCTTCTTTCTTCAAAGTCGCAAAAACTGAGTATCTCCTATATGGAACAACTTTCATTGGGGAAATTTCAAGCTGATAACAAAATTGTAAAAGTTCGAATAGGATCTGATTACGAACGAGTATTTCTATTCAGCAAGGAAAAATCTTTTAAAAGCTTTAATAATACTACAAAAGCAGAAGCTAATCTAAATCTAACTACTATTGATCTACTGAATAAAACAGCAGTAATTGAGATTAACAACAATCATTTTTTGGCTGATTTCTGGTTGTATTCAGATAAAATTGGAGTGACATTTGACAAGAACTTCCTTCAACTACTTCCGGGAAAGCATCAAATTTTAATTCACTTCAATGAAATCCCTGAACAAAAGGATTTCGCTTGTTTTTTTCGCTAGATAATAAGTTAAAAAGTAAATATATCCTCAGAATTTCCCCATTACCCAAAAAACCGTAAAGCAGTTTTCCCTTATTTATTTTAAACATATAACGTATATTTACAACTTATGAGAATTTTACAGACAATTTTAATATTACTTTTTATTACTTCAAAGGTTTCAGCACACGAAGGAGAAAAACCCCATGGAAACGATAAGATTTGGAACACGGGTAAAACATCAGAACAAGGAAGTTTTTTGATGCTCAAAAATGGTGAAGTTTATATTCAAAAAAATAACACCTCAATTAGCCATTTTCCATTAGCCAAGTTATCTACAAACGAACAAAAAGAAATTATTAAACGCTACAAGGCAATTGAAAAATTAAACAAGGAAATTAGTGTTGCACCGAAAACCGAAACTAAAAAAGGCAATATCAATGCACTCCTAATTAGCTTTTCTTTGATAATTACCTTAGTCGTAATTTCTTTTCTTCTCAAACGAACTAAACTTAAGGCCACTGCCCTACTTCTTCTTTGCTTAAATACATTGTTTTTTAGTTTTACAGACCCAAATACTATCAATGCAGCTTTTTCTCCATTTGCAGCAAATGTCTCAACATCTTGGGATAATAACTACTTCTATGTTGAATCAAAAGGCATTCCTACAACACACACCATGATGGTTGGGATTTCCAATCATGGCTGGCAACAGCAAGTTCCAATTCCACAATGCTATACAGGGAATAATCATTGGAGTATTCCTTTGAATCCAATTATTGCAACAACTCCAGTACCTGTTAACGCAAGTCATTTTACTAGAGGTGCGATAGCACTTGCAATTAATGGTGTTCCAATTTTTAATCCTTTTACAAATACAGGTGTTGATGCATTACTAGACGGACAATTAGATAATTTTGGTGGACATTGTGGAAGAGGAGATGACTATCATTATCATACAGCACCTTTGCACTTATACAATCAAACAACTTCTAGCCTCCCAATTGCTTATGCCTTAGATGGATTTGCAGTTTATGGAAGTTTAGAGCCTGACGGGTCAGCTATGTCAAGCCTTGATATAAACCACGGACACTCTTTAAATGGTGTCTATCATTACCATGGAACTACAACAGCACCTTACATGATAAAAAACATGGTGGGGCAAGTAACAGAAAATGCGACATTAGAAATCGTACCTCAAGCCCATGCTCAACCAGTAAGAACAGAAAATTGGGGGCCTTTAAGCGGTGCTTTAATCACATCTTGTATAGAAAATGCTTCAAATAATGGATACAATTTATCTTACACACTCAATAATGGAAGTCCATATGCAACAAATTACAGTTGGAATGGATCTACCTACACTTTCAATTATGTTACTCCATCTGGAACTACAACAACTAACTACAATGGATTTCTACAATGTAACTTAGCGCTTGCAGTAAATAACCTTAGCTTACTTGATCAGAGTATCAGTATCTATCCAAATCCAAGTAGTGATATTTTAAATATAAATTTAGGAACAAAACTTTTAGAGAAAGATGTTAAGAGTATTTCAATCTTCGACCTAAAAGGCACAGAGATTTTTCATAGTGATACATTTAAATCTAGCATTGATATAAAGAAGTTTAATAGAGGTTCCTATATAATCAAAATTATAGTTTCAAATTCAAGTATCACAAAGAGATTTTTTGTAAATTAATACGTTTTTTTGATGCTTCTTATTCTTTAAATATGCTAAAAAGCACACAACTATTTTTTTATTTTACTAATGACATTAAAAGAATCCATTCATCAGGTCTTAAGAATACAATTAACATTTCGAATTGATGAAATACAAAATATTTTAGATGATTTACACTTGTCGGGATCACGCGATGCTAAAAGTTCTGCGGGTGACAAACATGAAACAGGAGTCGCAATGGCTCAATTAGAACAGGAAAAATTGCGGTATCAAATCTATGAATTTCAAAAAATGGAAGAAATAGTACAGAAAATCAATCCAAGTAATATGAATAGCAAAATAAATCTTGGAAGCTTGGTTCAAACAGACAAAGGTTGGTTTTATATTTCTGTTGGACTTGGTTCACTTACTTTTAAAGAGCAAGTTATTTTTGCAATAAATCCTGAAGCGCCTTTTGGCAAAGCACTCATTGGAAAAGTAAAAGGTGATAGCATTCATTTTAATAGCGTTGAATCTATTGTTTTGCAAGTTTTATAGTCAAGTATAAAATTCACTTTTCAGGAATTGAAAATTCAAAAAAACCCTTAAAAACAGCTTTTAATTTAAAACCTAAAGAAACTTCAAAACGAATAGTACAATAAATGCAGCAAAACCCTAACTTTGCAGTACATGATTCAGTTTAAAAAAGTCGCCTTTTATACTTTGGGCTGTAAGTTAAACTTCAGCGAAACATCAACCATTGCTCGTCTATTTGAAGATGCAGGTTTTGCCAAAGTGGAATTTGAAGATACTCCTGATGTGTATATTATTAATACTTGTTCAGTTACTGA
>RFSL01000077.1 GCA_009923965.1 Flavobacteriia bacterium
TTTTGCTTTGTAAAATATATCAACTGCATAATCTGTCGTGCCTCCACCCGGTAAACTTTTGTAAGATATTAATCCTGGATAACGAAGACTGCGAACATCTACATTAAATCTATTATAATAATATTCGCACCAACGCTCACCTGCTTGCTTTGAAATCCCGTATACTGTTAAAGGTTCCATTACTGTATATTGTGGAGTATTATCCAATGGAGTTGTCGGTCCAAATACTGCAATTGAACTTGGCCAAAAGATTTTTTTTACATATCCTTCTTTTGCTAAATCTAAAATAGTAAACAATCCTTCCATATTTAGTTTCCACGCGAAATCTGGCTTTCGTTCTGCAGTTGCAGAAAGTAGCGCAGCAAGTAAATAAACTTCTTGAATGGAATTAGATATAATGAACTCACGAATATCCTCGCGGTCTATAATATCCATTTTTTTGTAAGGACCATTTGCTATAAGCGCAGGACATTCATCTTTAATATCCGTAGCAAAGACTTCAGCTATTCCATATTTTTTGCGCAACTCAATTACTAGTTCTATTCCAATTTGACCGCAAGCGCCAATAACAATAATTTTAGGCATATATTTATATCTCTTATTGCAAAATTAACTTTCTGAATTCATTTTTAGAACTAAAAAATAAAAATTATCGCCTCGAATTCAAAAAGCTTATTTAGATGACTTATTTTAGTGAATTGATTTTCTTAAATTTGTAGTAACTAGGATTAAATAATTGAATAGTAATTATAGCAAGAAGAATAATTCAACTAGCACTTTAAAACTAAATACAATGCCTTTTTACCATAAGCTTGGAAAAATACCACCAAAAAGACACACTGTTTTTAAAAATCCTGATGGTGGAATTTACCACGAACAATTATTTGGAACGATCGGATTTGATGGAATGTCATCTTTACTCTATCATATTCAGCCACCTACAGCTGTAATAAAAATCGTACAACAAAAATCTGTGGCGCCAGAGATTGGTTTGGATAAAAATATGCAGATGCGAAGTCTACAAGGATTTAATGTTGAAGCAAAAGATGATTATTTAGAAAGTAGAACTCCGATGCTAGTAAATTCTGATGTTTACATAGAATTAGCAGCTCCTAAAAAATCAATGACAGCTTATTTCTATAAGAATGCTGATGCCGACGAGGTTATTTTTATTCACAAAGGAAGCGGGAAATTAAAAACTCAATTGGGAAATATAGATTTTTCATACGGTGATTATTTGCTAATTCCAAGAGGAATGATTTATCAAATGCACTTCCAAAATGAAGAAAATCGGCTGTTGATAATTCAATCTTTTCATCCAGTTTACACTCCAAAAAGATACAGAAATTGGTTTGGACAATTATTGGAACATTCTCCCTATTGCGAGAGAGATATTCGCGCACCTCATGAACTAGAAACACACAATGAAAATGGTGAGTTTTTAATAAAAATTAAGAAAGAAGACACGATGTACGATTATGTGTACGCGTATCATCCTTTTAATGTTGTAGGTTGGGACGGTTACAATTTTCCGTATGCATTTTCAATTCATAATTTTGAGCCGATTACTGGACGCGTACATCAACCGCCACCGGTACATCAAACTTTTGAAACACAGGCTTTTGCAATTTGCTCATTTGTACCAAGAATGTATGATTACCATCCAGATGCCATTCCTTCACCTTACAATCACAGTAATATTGATTCGGATGAAGTATTGTATTATGTTGATGGCGATTTTATGAGTAGAAATCACGTGGATAAAGGGCAAATAACACTCCACCCTTCTGGAATTCCACATGGTCCGCATCCTGGAGCGTATGAAAGAAGTATTGGACAAAAAGAAACAAAAGAGCTTGCTGTTATGATTGATACTTTTAAACCTTTAAAATTAACAAAACAAGCTTTAGGTATAGAAATGTCAGATTATATGAATTCTTGGGTACATTAATTAAAACAATAGATGAATAAAGAGATAAAAAATATTGAATACGGTTTAGAAAAAATATTCGAGGGAGCGCAAGATTTTTTGCCCTTACTCGGAACAGATTACGTAGAATTTTATGTTGGAAATGCAAAACAAGCAGCACACTTTTATAAAACAGCTTTTGGATTTCAATCTCATGCATATGCAGGATTAGAAACTGGAATGAAAGACCGTGTTTCGTATGTTTTAAAGCAAGATAAAATTCGCTTGGTTTTAACAACTGCCTTAAAAAGTGAATCTCCAATCGGGGAACATGTAAAAAAACATGGCGATGGCGTTAAAATTATTGCCCTTTGGGTTGAAGACGCCAGAAGCGCTTATGAAGAAACGATGAAACGCGGCGCTAAATCATACCAAGAACCACTTGTTACAAATGATGCAAATGGCGAAGTTGTGAGTGCAGGAATTTATACTTATGGAGAAACTGTTCATCTTTTTATTGAACGCAAAAATTACAAGGGAGAATTTTTACCCGGATTTGTAAAATGGGATTCTGATTATAATCCAAGTCCTGTGGGCTTAAAGTTTATTGATCACATGGTTGGAAATGTGGGCTGGGGAGAAATGAACACGTGGGTGAAATGGTACGAAGAAGTTATGGGATTTGTAAATTTCCTTTCTTTTGATGACAAACAAATTCATACTGAATATTCTGCTTTAATGTCTAAAGTAATGAGCAATGGAAACGGTCGTATTAAATTTCCGATAAACGAGCCTGCTAAAGCAAAGAAACGTTCACAAATTGAAGAATATTTAGACTTTTATGAGGGCTCAGGAGTGCAGCACATTGCTGTGGCAACAGATGATATTATTAAAACCGTATCACTTTTACGCGCCCGTGGAATTGATTTTTTATCAGCACCACCACAAGCATATTACGATGAAATACCTGCGCGTTTAGGTGAACACATGAAAATGATGAAGGAAGATATCAAAGAACTTCAAAGGCTTTCCATTATGATTGATGCCGATGAAGAAGGTTATCTGCTTCAGATTTTTACGAAACCTGTGGAAGATCGCCCGACCTTGTTTTTTGAAATTATTCAACGAATGGGAGCAAGAGGATTTGGAGCAGGAAATTTTAAAGCTTTGTTTGAATCGATTGAACGAGAACAAGAAAAACGAGGAACTTTGTAGGTTTGATTTAATAATTAAAAATCCTAAGCATCAGCTAAATCAAATACCAATTCTGAAAGCGCTTCTTTTTTAAAATATTTTCTCGAGATTTCAAGTAGTTGGCTGCTGCTTATTTTATCAATTCCGTGATGGATTTCTGCAAGTGTATCAATTTGATTGAAAGCCAATAAACTTTTTCCCAAACCTTGCATTAGTCCAGCATTAGAATCCATGCCAAGAGCCAAATGTCCTTTTAGTTGGGCCTTAGCACGCTGTAACTGCAAAGATGAAAGTTCTTTTGTTTGAAAAACCTGCAGTTCTTTGTAAATAAGATCGATTGCTTTGTTCATGTTTTTTGCTTCTGAACCAACATAAATCTGCCAAAAACCAGTATCTGCAAATGTATTGTAACTCGCTTCAACACTGTAAGCCAATCCATATTTTTCTCTGACAGATAAATTTAAACGTGAATTTAATGCTGGTCCGCCTAAAATATTTATCAATAAAGACATCGCCATTCGATCATCACTTTTGTAACTTGGAGCAAGTCCACCAAGAACAGCATGCGACTGAAAATTTGCTTCCTTACTCCGCTTTTTAAAGGGGATATACGTATTAAAATCTGTCGGAATTTCTCTCTTTCCTGTTAGAGGCATTTCTTGTAAGGAAGCTAAAAGTAATTTTTCAAGTTTTGGGTAAGCTAAATTTCCAACATACGAAACCACTAAATTGTCAGCCGTAAAATAATTAGAAACAAAAGCAACAAGGTGTTTTTTTGTAAAATGTTCAACACTTTCCTTTGTGCCGAGGATATTATTTCCCAAGGGATGATTTTTAAATAACTCCGCCTCAAAATCGTCAAATATTTTATCTGAAGGACTATCCAAATAAGAGTTTAATTCGTCAAGAATCACCTCTTTTTCTTTTTCCAATTCCTTTTCAGGAAAAGTAGAATTTATAGAAATATCTGATAATAAATTAATGGCTTTTGCTGTATGTTCTTTTGAGAATGAAGCATATAAACACAAATCTTCTTTTGCTGTGTAAGCATTTAGTTCGCCGCCAACAGCATCAATACAAGAAAGAATATTCAGTGCTTTGCGTGAAGTCGTTCCTTTAAAAACACAATGTTCAAGAAAATGCGCCAAGCCAACCTCATCTTTTTTTTCAAAACGTGAGCCTGCAGCAAAAAAATAGCCGAGATGGGCAACTTGATTTGGAACATTCAAGTACACAACGCGAACGCCATTTTTTAAAACATGACAACTTGGTTCAATTTGTTTCATTAAGGATTTTTACGGTAATTTATCCATTTTCCATCTATAAATTCATAGCAACAGCGATCGTGTAAACGTGAAGGTCGACCTTGCCAAAATTCTATAGTGTTTGGTTTTAAAGCATACCCACCCCAATGTGGAGGACGCGTAACTTTTTCTGGAAATTGACTATTCAATGCCTCCAATCTAGTTATTAAATCTTCACGGTCATTGAGTTTTTCAGATTGATTTGAGGCCCAAGCTGACAATTGACTTTGACGTGGGCGACTTTCAAAATAAGCATCACTTTCAAGAGCAGGAATTTTTTGTACGTTACCTTCAATTCTAATTTGGCGTTCTAAACCTGGCCAAAAAAATAAAAGAGCTGCCATCGGATTTTTTTCTAAATCAGTTCCTTTCTGGCTTTCATAATTTGTGTAAAAAACAAACTCAGAATCCCTTAATTCTTTTAAATAAACAATTCTAGAACTCACTTTCAAGGAACCTGGCGAAACCGTAGAAAGAGAGCAGGCATTTGGTTCTAGTTCGTTCTTAACATTTGCTTCATCAAACCATTTTATGAATTCATCAAAAGGATTTTCTCCAAAAACATTTGCTAGATTTCCTTTTTCAAAATCTTTGTGTGAATCGCGTAATTTTTGAATCCAATCCATTGTCTATTCTTCTTTATCGGAAAATTCATCAGAAATTTCACTTTCATCTTCCTTATTAATTTCTAAGGCTTCTTTTAAATCATCAAAATCAGTTCCCGGAGCACTAAAAATCTCTCCTATTGATTTCGGTGGATTTTCTTCAGTATCAATTTTAGATTTTTTTCCAAGTAAAGCAACTTCTTCTTCTTTGTATGGGAAAATCTCAATTATTGGAGAAGCAATAATGGAAATAATTTGATAATCTA
>RFSL01000078.1 GCA_009923965.1 Flavobacteriia bacterium
ACATTTTGTGACAACCTCACTTCCTTCATTTTTTAGTCGAGGCTTTAATGTTGTCCAATAACTTTGTGCTTTCTTGTAATCTTTTTGTTCTGTAAGAACTGCAACAATATCTATTAGAGAAAAATACCACTTCTCTTGTTCTTCGTTCCATTGTGAACGAACTTTCTTTTCTTCAAATAGTTTGATAGAGTTGTCTTTTTTCATTTTTCTCTTTATTTCTTTTTCACTTTCTCCTTTGTAAAAAGGTTGGCTGTGTACTTCTCATATAGTTCAAATAAAAATACCATTCTGTTGGCTTCACTTGTAAATGCTTGTGCTAAGTTAGCATAATTTAATTTATTGCCGATAATGAAAAGCTAGTTACTACGATTAGTTCTTTCTAATTTTTTAGAATCGAATTTCCGTTCTCGAACTTCGTTCTCACACTGAAAGAAAAGCGCAAATACAAGAGTGAGAAGGAGAGAGAGCGAGGGTAAAAAGAAAAAGCGCTATCATAATAGAGTGTGAGTTGGAGAGCGAGTGTTGAGGAAAAAAGAAAAAGCTCAGACCGTTTCGCGATTTTCTTCGCTCTCACTTTTAACACTCACGCTAAGAAAAGCGCATCATAATAGAGTTTGAGTTGGAGAGCGAGTGTTGAGGAAAAAAGAAAAGCTCAGACCGTTTCGCGATCTTCTTCGCTCTCACTTTTCACACTCACGCTAAGAAAAGTGCATCATAATAGAGTGTGAGTTGGAGAGCGAGTGTTGAGGGAAAAAGAAAAAGCGCTATCACTTTCGTAATGCGCTTTTCTTTTTAGTAGCGGGGGCCCGACTCGAACGGACGACCTTCGGGTTATGAGCCCGACGAGCTACCAACTGCTCCACCCCGCAATATATCTTGTTTTATTATAGTATTGAGATAACTTGCGCCTACAAAGATACAGCTTTTTTTATGTCATCGGCAAATTGAAATAAAAAATACGCTATTTTACTTTAAACACTTGAAATAATCAAAGGGCTCTTGACACGCCGAGCATTGATAATGAGCTTTGCATGCTGTACTTCCGAATTGACTGATTAAGCGCGTATTTTTTGAATTGCAAACAGGGCAAGGAACAATGGTTGGCGATGAAAAAAGAAGACTTTTATCTTGTTCATCTTCTGGTGGTGCAATTCCATACGCTTTTAATTTTTTTCTTCCATTTTCTGATAACCAATCCGTTGTCCATGCTGGTGAAAGTGTTGTTAAAATCTTAACCGGACTAAGTCCCCTTTCTTTTAATTTCAGAAGAATTTCTTCTTCCATCGTTTGCATTGCAGGACATCCGCTATAAGTCGGAGTAAGGGTAATCTGCCATGAGTTATTCTCAAAAGAAACATTTCTGACAACTCCTAAATCTATGATTGATAATACAGGAACTTCTGGATCACTGACTTCTTCAAGCCACGAATAGATTTCTTCTTTTGTTACCATTCCATATTAGGATATGCGCGCTGCATGTATTGTAATTCAGCCAAAAGATAGCCCATGTGTTCGGAATGTCGTCCTTTTCTTCCACCTTCAAATTGCCAATTATTAGCAGGAATTTGAAGTGTTGCTTGTTCAAAAACAGCTGTAACATTGGCAGACCAGACCTCTTTTATTTTACTAAAATCTGGAATAATTTCAAGCTCCCCTAATAAAGTATCTGATTCGTCTGTAAAAAAAAGTTCATCTGTATAGCGCCATAAGTTTGTCAATGAATTTTGAACACGTTGATGAGATTCTTCTGTACCATCTCCCAGACGAATGATCCATTCTGATGAATGTTTTAAGTGGTACTTTGTTTCTTTTAAGGATTTCTCAGCAATTGCTGCTAACTGCTTGTCTTTTGAAAATTGCAGCATTTCAAACAATGGCTTTCTAAAAGCATCAAATAAAAATTGACGCATCATTGTATCGCCAAAATCCCCATTTAATTGTTCAACTAACAGAATATTACAATACTCTTTTTCAAGTCGCAAAAAAGCTATGTTATCCGCATTTCGGTCTTTATTTTCAATAAGTGCAGCGTAATTAAGGAGATTTGTTGCTTGTCCAATTAAATCCAAAGAAATATTAGTTATTGCAATATCTTCCTCCAAAATTGGACCATGGCCACACCATTCAGCAAGTCGCTGACCTAAGATTAAGCTATCGTCGCCTAAGCGAAGGGTATAATTAAAAAGCGCTTCGTTTTTTGTCATACTTTACATGTGAGAAATGCCATCCGGCACATCGTAAAAAGTTGGGTGACGGTAAACCTTTGTATTGGATGGCTCAAAAAGCATATCAGCATCACTGGAATCTGAAGCATGGATATTATTTGATTCAATCACCCAAATTGAAATTCCTTCTGATCTTCTAGTGTAAACATCACGAGCATTTTCTACAGCCATTTCAGCATCTGCAGCGCGTAAACTTCCAACATGCTTGTGATTCAATCCTTGCTTACTTCGGATGAATATTTCCCACAAAGGCCAATCTTTATTTGTCATATTCCTTGTATTTACTATGCTGATTTCTTTATTGCTCTTTTTGCAGAGAAAGCCATTGCTGCTTCTCGAACCCAAAGTCCATTTTCTTTTGCTTTTCTTCTGGCATCTAACCGTTCTTTGTTGCAGGGACCATTTCCTTTTACTACTTCGTAAAATTCATTCCAATTGATTTCTCCAAATATATAATGTCCGCTTTTTTTGTCAAATTTCAAGTCTAGATCTGGAATTGTTAAGCCAATTAAGGCAGCTTGAGCAACTGTTGCATCAACAAATTGTTGGCGTAAATCATCATTTGAAAAACGCTTTATTTTCCATTTCATCGACTGCTGAGAGTTAGGAGAATCGTCGTCACTTGGTCCAAACATCATTAAAGCGGGCCACCAAAAACGATTTAGAGCATCTTGAGCCATGTCTTTTTGCTCAGGAGTTCCATTCGCCAATTTCATCATAATTTCAAAACCTTGGCGCTGGTGAAATGATTCCTCTTTACACACACGAACCATTGCACGCGCATAAGGTCCGTATGAACAGCGACACAAAGGAACTTGATTCATAATCGCTGCGCCATCAACCAACCAACCAATTGCGCCCATATCAGCCCAAGACAATGTTGGATAGTTGAAAATAGATGAATATTTGGCTTTTCCAGAATGTAAATCGTCTATCGTATCTTCGCGATCTGCGCCCAATGTTTCGGTAGCACTGTATAAATACAATCCATGTCCGGCTTCATCCTGAACCTTTGCTAAAAGCACAGCTTTTCGTCGTAGATTTGGAGCACGCGTAATCCAATTTCCTTCAGGAAGCATTCCAACAATTTCGGAATGTGCATGCTGTGATATTTGACGAATCAAGGTTTGACGGTATGCATCCGGCATCCAATCATTCGGCTCAATTTTAATATCATTGTCGATTTTCTCTTGGAATTTTCGATTAAGTTCTTCTGTATTTAAAACTTTCATATGTTCGAATATAAAACAAATATACTAAATAATAAGGCACTTTAGCGTTAGCTGAATCTCAAAACTGTAAAGAAAATAAAACACTTTTAACGTTCTAATGTTTATCTTTGACCGAAGAAAGTTGCAAAAATGAACCCTAAATTTCATTCACTTACCATTAAAGACGTTAGAAAAGAGACAAAAGATGCTGTTTCAATTTCTTTTGAGATGCCAACTGAACTTATTCAAGATTTTCAATTTTCTGCTGGGCAGTACCTTACCTTAAAGACTTTAATTGACAAGGAGGAAGTTCGAAGATCCTATTCGCTTTGTTCTTCTCCAAATGAGAACGAATGGCGCGTTGCGATTAAGGAAATTGAAAATGGAAAATTCTCGCGATTTGCAAATCATTCCTTAAAAAAAGGTAGTGTGCTAGAAGTGATGATGCCCTCTGGAAACTTTAAGCTAAAAACAACTAAAGGATGCAGTAAATCATATGTTCTTTTTGCTGCTGGTAGTGGAATTACTCCCATTTTTTCGATTCTAAAAACTATATTATCAGATGAAAATAGCGATGTCACACTGTTCTATGGCAACAAAGGGTTTTACAGCGTAATTTTTCGCGAAGAATTGGAAGCACTAAAGAATAAGTTTTTAAATCGCTTGAGAATTGTACACTTATTTTCGCAGGAAAGTCTGGGGAATAAAGTTCAAAAAGGACGAATCGATAAAGAAAAATGCGATGTACTCTTTGAATCATTCCTAAAAAATCAAAGCATTGATGATGTATTTATTTGCGGACCTGAGTCTATGATATTAGGAGTTACAGCCTCCCTAATTGAACACGGTGTTGAGAAAGAGAAAATACATTTTGAACTTTTTGGTGTTGCTCTAAAACCAAAAGAAAAAGAAATCAAAACAGCTTCTATCGGAACTGAAGTGGAAATTATTATTGATGGAGATTCATTTAAGTTTGATTTAGATTCTAACGGTGTAAGTATTTTAGATGCGGCATATAAGGCAGGGGCAGATTTACCATTTGCCTGTAAAGGAGGAGTTTGTTGCACGTGTAAAGCAAGAACTATAACGGGTGAAATTCGAATGGATGTAAATTATGCTTTAAGTCCAGAAGAATTAGCACAAGGATATATTCTAACGTGTCAATCTCATCCTATAAGTAAAAATGTTGTGATTTCATTTGATGATTAATTAAAAAAATATGGGTTTATTTAAGCTTTTTGGGAATAAGGAAAAAAATACTGTTATAAGTAAAGGTTTTTATGAATTACGTATTTCCGAAATTCAACGTTTGAGCAAAAGTGCTGTCAAGGTTTCATTTGAAGTTCCTGAGCAAGTTAAAAGCATCTTTTCTTTTCTTCCCGGGCAGTATTTAACCTTTGAATTATTCTTAAATAACGAGAAAATAAGACGTTCATATTCCATCTGTAGTGTGCCTAATGAAATACTCTCTGTTGCTGTTAAGGCTGTCGAAAAAGGAAAGGCATCAAATTGGTTCAACACAGAGGCAAAAGTTGGCGATCTAATTTCTGTGGCAAAGCCTGAAGGAAATTTCACCATAGATACCAGTGAAAATAAAATCGTGGCAATTGCTGCTGGAAGTGGAATTACACCAATAATTTCAATTGCAAAATCTTTGTCTAATAATACAGAAATGCACTTATTTTATGGAAATAAATCTGAAGAAGATGCTTTGTTCCTAGATGACTTAAAAAACCTAGCTCAACTTAAAATGACAAATTTTCTAAGCCGAGAAGAAAAAGACGGATTTAGCTCAGGAAGAATTGATAAATCAACTTTTA
>RFSL01000079.1 GCA_009923965.1 Flavobacteriia bacterium
GAGGAGGTGACAAAATTAATGGGGCATATTAAGCAGCTTTTAAAAGAATAAACTTATAATCAAGTCCAAAAAACTATTTCTTAGAATAAAAGTTTTTTAACCCCTCATAAATCCAAACAATAGGAAGTATTAAGCAATAGTTGTAGAATAAATCTTCCAAGGGAATAGTTCCCAATCTAAATCCTACAATGTGATTTTCTGAATACCAAACAATTGGCTCCTCAGTGAATTGGCCTGTCAATATGCCGTTTACAATCAAAAAGGGAATTAAGCAAACTATGTAGGTCAATACAAATTGTGAGAACCATGTTTTTTTTTGTTTCACAAGAAAAAGTGTTAAGCCGAATGCAAGTGCAGTTGCTGATAAAGTATAATAATTATCAAGGTTAAATAAGGATAAAAGCAAAGCAGAGATGCCAAATACATAGATAAATACGAAGGAAAAGGTCTTTAAGGAAATTAATGGGAAATAACCCTTTAAAACTTCATGAACAAATAAACAATTGTAGGGAATTACAATAAAAAAAAGGATTTCTTCCAGTGGTAAATGACCAGCATAAATTCCCTGAAGGTATTTTGGAGTAAAACCCCAAACACCGATTGTTGTAAACCATTCATCCCAACAAATAAAAAATAGGGCAACAAGCAATATACTTGGTAAAAGAAACCGCCAGTTCTTGTAAAAAGCTATTTTCTTATCGAAGCTTAATACAAATGGACCAATAAATGAAAGGGTGATAACCCAAAAATACAAACTCATTCTGTAGTGGTTTTTCTATCATAAACCAACTTTGCTTTCTTGTAAAATTTCCAAGGAACAAGCAGCATACCAAAGCATTCTCCCTTTTCTTTTCCTAACTGTTTGTGATGGATTTTATGCGCTTTTCGAATGGCGTAAAAATATGGGTGGTCAATGTCTCTTAACCATTTAAAGCGCCGGTGAATATAAACATCGTGAATTAAAAAATAAGCCATTCCATAAGCCGCAATTCCATAGCCAATCCAAACGGAGAAATAGTTTCCATACATCATTCCCAGCATAATACAAAGCCATGAAGGAATGGCATAAATAAGAAAGAAAACATCATTTTTTTCAAAAAAACCCGGCTCTACTTGATGGTGATCTTTATGGAAATGCCACATTTTACCGTGCATTACAAATTTATGCGTAGCCCAGGCCATGAATTCCATACCGAAAAAAGTAGCTAATAAAACAAAAGGTCCCCACCAATACATTATAAACTAAAATTTAATACAATAAAAAATACAAACATCGTAATAAACAATGTGTCATTGACTTTGTTTTCCTCCCACAAGGAAGTTTTTTGATAAATAACTTGTAATAACAAGCCAACTAAGAACCAGCAGCAATAATTATATAAGGGAATTACATTATTCTTCCAAGACCAAAAATCACTTTTCATAGCCATTGGCTCTATTAAAAAATCCAAGGCTACCATTAATAGCGTGGCAATTATAAGAACCCATTTTTTATTTTTAGAAATCCTATTTGCAATAGCAGCCGCGGAAATAGTAACAAGACCCCAATTTAAGCCAATTACTAATGGAATACCTAAAAATTTTAGCCCGAGATTTTCGCCGTAGGAATAATTCCCAAATAATAATCCTGTATGAATACCAATCCATTCAACAGCAAATCCCACTAACCAAGATGCTGCCAGAAATACATAGAAATCTTTTCTTCTTTGGTCTCTGGCTAATATGATGATAACAAAAGAAAGCGCTAAATTAAAAAAGGTGAGTTTTAAAAATAGCTCCCTTGTTTCAGGAAGGAGAATTCCAACAGTGCCGACCGCATAGAAAATTACTATTAGTGCTTGTAGATACGCTTTTTTTATCATTGTAGCCGACCGCGAATAGAATTATCAATTGTCTCCTCTAAAGTATAAAATTGGATTGGAATAGCCTGCATTAACTTAGTTTTATCGTAGACAATATTTTTATACGAGGAATTTGCTGTTTCAACAGAAAACCCATTTCTTTTTCTAGAAATTTGACTTATAAATTCTAAAACTGTTCCAGTAAATAGACTTAAGGATTTTGGAATAGCAATCTTTGGAGGAGCTGTGTTAAACCGCTTTGATAAAGCCGTGAATAAATACTGAAATGTTACATTCTCGCCAATACAAAGAAACCTTTCAGAAACAATGTTTGAATTCATAAGTAAGCACATAGAGCGAGCAACATCACGAACATCTACAACTGCATTTGATCCGCTTGTATAAAATAACATGCCTTTTTTTGCCGATCGAAAGATGGATAAAGATCCTGAGCGCCAATCTCCTGGACCTAAAATAACACAGGGATTGAGAATTACTGCTGGCAAGCCTTCTTCTATTCCTCTCCAAACTTCTTTTTCTGCGGAAAATTTAGAAATAGAATAGCCACTAACATCTGATCCTGGAGCCCAAAGTGATTCTTCCGTTGTTGCACCATTTGGATTTGAACCAAGCGCTGCGGTTGAACTAACATAGCATAATTTTTTAACGCCATTTTTTAGAGCATAATTAACAACATTCGCCGTAGCATTTCGATTTTCTTTCATGCATGCTTCAAAATCAGCCTTAAAAAAAGATACTTTTGCAGCGCAATGATAGACGTAATCAATGTTCAGAAAAAGAGATTCTAAACTTTCAGGGTCGTTTAAATCACCTTTAACCCATATAATTTTGGAGAATAGAACTTCTGCATCGGGTGAATTATAGTAATGAAAAAGTTTCTCTACTAATTTAATTTTGTGCTCAGAACGATAAAGTGCCTTACAGTTTTCTCCGGCTTCAATAAGTTGAAATAATAAATGACTTCCCACTAAACCTGTTGCTCCGGTAATTAATATCATATGACGAAATTACAAATAATGACCCGGCTTTTGCAAAAACAAGGATTTAAGACTTGAAAATAAACGCTAGACCCTCTTGAATTTTTTTGCTGGCTTTTTCCAATTGTGCTTGCGTGTGTGCTTGAGAAATAAAACCAACTTCGTAGCCACTGGGACCAAAATAAATGCCTTCATCCAATAAAAATGCATGTAAGCGATTGAAGTTTGTCATATCAGGATTAATTTCTTTTGCTGCAGCAATCGACTTCCTGCCATTAAATGAAAACCAAAAGATTGATCCTAAAGAAACTAATTTTAAGGGATAATTATTTTCTTCTGTAAAGGCATTCACTTGATTTACCATATAGAGCGCCTTTTCTTCTAACTCTTGATAAAAATTATTTTTTGCGCATTCTTTTAATTGCGCGAGCCCTGCAGCCATTGCAACAGGATTTCCAGAAAGTGTTCCCGCTTGATAAACAGGTCCGTCAGGAGAAACAAAAGCCATAATGTGCTTTTTTGCAGCATAAGCTCCAACAGGCAATCCGCCACCAAGTATTTTTCCGTAAGTTACAATATCGGGAGTTATATCATACAATTCTGCTGCGCCACCAAATGCTACTCTGAAACCTGAAATTACCTCATCAAAGATTAATAAAATTCCTAATTCCGTACAAATTTCTCTTAAAACTAATAGAAAATGCTTGTCCTGTAAAAGTAATCCATTGTTTGCAGGAATTGGTTCAATAATCACACAGGCGATATCATCTGCATATTCAGTTAAGCAAGTTCTTAATGTTTCAATATCATTTAAAGGTAAAACCAGAGTTTCATTTGCAAAAATTTCAGGAACTCCTGCGCTTGATGAGGTGCCAAATGTTGCTAGACCACTTCCTGCGTTTACTAAAAGCGCATCAACATGTCCGTGGTAACATCCATCAAATTTTACAATTTTTGTTTTTCCTGTATAGCCGCGAGCCAAACGAATAGCTGACATTACTGCTTCTGTTCCCGAACTTGTAAAACGCATTTTATCGATAAATGGAATTCTCTCTAAAATAAATTGAGCTAAGTCGTTTTCTTTTCTCGTAGGAGCTCCAAAACTTGAGCCATTTTCCAGTGTGCTGACAATTGAACTAAAAACCTGAGGATGATTGTGGCCTAAAATCAAAGGTCCCCAACTGCAACAAAAATCAATAAATTCATTGTCATCTTCGTCCCATATTAAGGCGCCATTTCCTTTTTTTATAAACAAGGGTGTTCCACCAACAGACTTAAAAGCCCTAACGGGGGAATTCACTCCGCCAGGGAAAAAAGTTTTTGAAGCTTCAAAAAGCCTTTCTGATTCCGTTCTTTTTATGGGACTTGTAATCTTCATTTCTTTGTACATTTGTATCCGAACACAAAATTAGCAATAATCAGTAGCATATGCAGTTTGAGAACAACTTAGAATTTGCGCGTCAATTGGATAACAAAGATCCTTTAAAATCGTTCAGGGATAAGTTTCATTTTCCAAATTTTCACGAAAAAAAAATTCTCTATTTCACAGGGAATTCTTTAGGATTACAGCCAAAAAAAGCGGCAGAATATATTCAAGAAGAACTTGCAGATTGGGCGAAGTTTGGAGTTGAAGGGCATTTTCATGCAAAACGACCTTGGTACTCATACCATGAAAACTTATGCGAGATGACAGCAAAAATTGTAGGAGCAAAGCCCGTAGAAGTTGTTGTAACACATTCTTTAACAACAAATTTGCACCTCCTACTCGTTTCTTTTTATCGACCTCAAGGAAAACGAACAAAAATTATTTGCGAAGCAAAAGCTTTTCCGAGCGATCAATATGTTTTGGAATCACAAGTTAATTTTCACGGCCTAAAGCAAGAAAATATTGTTGAAGTCTTTCCTAGAGCTGGTGAGGATTTAATTCACTTAGAAGACATTTTAGCAAAAATTCAAGAACTTGGTGATGAATTAGCATTGGTGATGATTGGTGGGGTAAATTACTATACAGGTCAATTATTTGATATGCAAAAAATAACTGCTGCTGCACATGCTGTTGGTGCAATCGCAGGTTTTGATTTGGCGCATGCAACTGGAAATGTAAATCTACAATTGCACGACTGGAATGTTGATTTCGCTACGTGGTGCGGATATAAATACTTGAATTCTTCCCCTGGAGGTGTATCTGGAATATTTGTGCACGAACGACATGCTAATGATTCCTCTTTACCGCGTTTTGCAGGTTGGTGGGGACATGACAAAGAAGCGCGTTTTCAAATGGAAAAAGGTTTTCAACCCCTAGCCGGAGCTGAAGGTTGGCAATTGAGTAATGCGCCGGTTCTTGGAATGGCAGCACATTTGG
>RFSL01000080.1 GCA_009923965.1 Flavobacteriia bacterium
AACCTAAAAATTTTAGAAAAATTTCTTGTCCTTCATTTTAATGTTTGTAACAAAAAAATTAAAAATTACTTATTTATTAATATAAATTAAAAAAATGAGACTATTACCTATTAAACTTTCAGGTTTAGCAATTATTGGAGTTTTAATTGCTACTTCTTGTGCAAAAAATAAATCAAACTCTACTGGATCAAACTCAAACAAATCAACTTCTACAGGATGGGATTATAATAATTACAAAAATGGGGGATTTGAAAGAATTGACGCTCAAGAGCAAGAAACAGGTCCAGGACTTGTCTTGATTGAAGGTGGAGTGTTTACAATGGGAAGAACAGAACAAGATGTTATGTTTGATTGGAATTCAAGAGCCTCGAAGGTAACGGTTGGTTCATTTTATTTAGATAAATCTGAAGTAACAAATTTACATTGGTTAGAATATATAAACTGGATGAAAAGAGTTTATAATAAAAGTTATCCTCACGTGTACAAAAAATCATTGCCGGATACTTTAGCTTGGAGAAAAACCCTTGGTTATCGTGAAAAATTTGTAGATTACTATTTACGCCACCCATCATACAGAGATTACCCAGTGGTAGGTGTAACTTGGCTTCAAGCTAATGAGTTTTGCAAATGGAGAACGGATCGAGTTAATGAATCAATTCTGGTACGAGAAGGTATTCTAAAATGGCACTTTGCAGATTTATATAACGAAAAAGATGGAGATATTGGGGCTACAAATAAAGTAGATTACGAAAAAAAGCTTCAGTCTAGACCTGAAAATATGTTTAGTACCGAAAATTATCTTAATGGGAACTACACAATAAAAGATGACAAAGTTGAAAAATATTTCAATGGAAAGCCGAGACTTACAAAAGAAGGGAAATATGAAATGAAAGGAGATTATGGATATACTGTCGATGATAAATATTCAAAAGCAAAAGAAATTCCAAGAGATCCATACCAACTTACAAATTATGATCCGCTTTATGCTGATTTGAAAAAAAATGAAGTAATGTGTTTAGGAAAACGTGCTGTTAAAATGGAAGATGGTATTTTACTTCCGAATTACAGACTTCCAACTGAAGCTGAATGGGAATTTGCTGCATTGGGTTTAATTGGGAATTTAGATCCTGAGTCAGAAAATATAAATGATAGAAGAATATATCCATGGGATGGACACTATGTAAGACAAGAAGAAAAAGAGTTTACTGGTTCAATTCAAGCCAATTTTATGAGAGGGAGAGGTGATATGATGGGTGTTGCTGGAAACCTTAATGACGGAGGAGATATAACTGTAAGAGTAGATCAGTTTTGGCCAAATGACTATGGTTTATATCACATGGCTGGAAATGTATCTGAATGGGTTATGGATGTTTATAGACCTATGTCAAGTGAATCTTTCGAAGAATTTATGCCTTTTAGAGGAAATGTTTATAAAACGCAACTTTTAGTCCCAAATGGACTATATGATAAGCCTGTTAAAGCAATGGAGAATCTATATGATGTTCATGGAATGAAAGAATATGTGAATGAATATGCCCGTGTTATGTATTTATCAAACACAAATCTGAAAATTGATGGGATTTCTGGCAAATACATAGATGAATATACTAATGATGCTGAGAGGAGAAGATTGGAATCAGAAAAGAAAAGTGAAATCTATATAACAAGTTCAAATATCATTGCTAATAATAAAGATTCAGTTGTTTTTCGAAGTTTTTACAATGGAGGAGTTAAAACTAACTTGAAATATTCATGGAGTGTGGATAATTCTTCAGATGTGCGTTTCAAAGATAATAAGCAAACACTGGATTCTGCAGTAATTTGGTTTAATACTCCTGGTAAATATAATGTAAGCTTATCGTTTAAAGATGCTAAAAACATGACAACTGAAAAAGTTTTAGAAATTGAAGTAAGAGATTATGCTAAGAATCCATTAATAAATAGTAATGCAAGCAATTCTAGAATTAATCAACGTCAAGATCAAAAGAAATATAGATTCAATACCTTAAGTAAAGAATATTTATCTAATAATAAATCATTAAGTGAGCAAGAAAGGAAACAGTTTCTATTTTTAGACACCTTAAATATGCATATAGATACAGCTATTTTTCTAATGAATGCTAATAGGCAAAGTGCTGCATCAGCCTATATTGAAAATGCTCTTTTTGGAAATAAATCTCTAGTGCAAATTACCAAGGGAGATATTCGAGGTAATAATGACCAAACAACAATAATTCCTGGATCAATTTGGTTAAATTCAAATGATGATGTGCGTGATCCACTATTTGGAAAAAATTATTTAGACTCTATGTTTACAAATTTTAGAAATGATCCAACAATTGCAACATGGATAATTACCCTTCGTAATGGTCTTACTGAATTTATTACTGATACAAGGGGAAAACAACGATGGAGAAATGTTACTGTAGAAGAAAACGTTGGTAGGTTAAATTATCGAAAAGATGATTACCGTGATTATCTAGATGGAGATTTAGAGTCTTCGATTTACTACAATAATCAAAAACGCAAAGATGATATCAATCAAGGGAAAAGAGATCCTAAGCAAGTTATGTATCAAAACCAATTTGAAAATAAGGATTTAGACAATCAAGATATTGCTTTTGGATCTAGTGGGGCACCAGTTACATTGATTTCTGATAAATCAAGGGTATACAAAGGAGGATCTTGGGCTGATCGAGCTTACTGGTTATCTGCTGGTAATAGAAGATTCCTTGATGAGGATAAATCTTCTGATGCGATTGGTTTTAGATGTGCAATGGATAGATTAGGAAGTCCTACAAACGGGAATCGAAGAAAATAAAAAAATCTGAAAGAGATAAAAAGCCCTGGGAAATTTCTTAGGGCTTTTTTTTGCATATTTGCAACATGGAAAAACTCTTCAAGCTTTTTGATAATACAAATGGTGTTTCAATAGATACAAGAACTATCCAAAAGGACTCCCTTTTTATAGCTATAAAAGGAGATAAATTTGATGGAAATCTTTATGCTGAAAAAGCAATTGAAGCTGGTGCTAAATTTGCAATAGTATGTAACAAATCAATCGCAAATGAAATAAATATATTTTGGGTAGAGGACACCTTACTATTTCTTCAAAAATTAGCAAATTTTCATCGTTCAAAATTTAACATCCCAATTATTGGGATTACAGGGAGTAATGGTAAAACTAGTACTAAGGAACTCATAAATGTTGTTTTATCTCAAAAATACAATGTGCTATGCACAAAGGGGAATCTAAATAATCATCTTGGAGTTCCACTTACCCTACTCCAACTTAATGAATCACATGAACTTGCAATTATCGAAATGGGTGCGAATAAGCACGGTGATATTAAAGAATTAGCTGAAATAGCTGAGCCAAATTATGGGATTATAACAAATATTGGCAAAGCTCACCTTGAAGGATTTATCAATTTTGAAGGAGTTCTTAAAACAAAACTGGAACTTTTTGATTTTATTTCTTCTGCAAAAGGAGAATTTATAGTAAATGCTGATGATGAAATATTAAATAATGCTACAAAAGATTATTCAAAACGAATGCTCTACAGCACTAATAAAAATTCGGAGGTTCAAGGAAGATTAGAAGGATTAACACCTTTTGTTGAACTAAGTTATAATACAGAAAATTATGAATCGCCATGCATCAAAACTAATATGATTGGCAATTATAATTTTTATAATTTTTTGGTAGCAATTACTTTTGGGCATTTGTTCAAAGTAAGTAATGATTTAATAAATGAGGCTATAAGCAATTATGTGCCTTCAAATAATCGTTCGCAAGTATTAAAAACGAATATTAATGAATTGATAATTGACTGTTACAATGCGAATCCTTCCAGTATGCTTGCAGCCTTAGAAAGTTTTTTGAAGATGAAAGAAACAAATAAAATTGCTATTCTTGGAGATATGTTAGAGCTTGGGGAAGGAAGCAATGCAGAACATCATAAAATTCTTACTTATTGTAAAGACCATAACATTGAATATATAACAATTGGCCCTATTTTTCAAAGTTTAAATAAAGATGGTTTTAATTCTATAGAAGACTATAAAGAATTCCACTCAAAAAACAAGCTAAGTGAGAAAACTATTTTGTTAAAAGGTTCTCGTGGAATTACTCTTGAACTTTTAATACCGTATTTGTAAAAAAACTAAGATCCATACATCATTAAGAACGATTTTAGAAATTGATCTATTTCACCATCCATAACTCCATCCACATCTGCTGTTTCAGTTCCAGTACGAACATCTTTTACAAGTTTATAGGGTTGCATAACATAATTTCTAATTTGAGAACCCCACTCTATTTTCTTTTTACCTGCCTCTATTTCTGACCGTTTTTCCAATCTTTCACGAAGTTCTAATTCATAGAGTTGAGAGCGCAATAACTGAAGCGCTTTTTCTTTATTTGCAAGTTGAGAGCGCGATTCAGAGTTTTCAATAATAATTCCAGATGGCGCATGCCGCAAACGAACAGCAGTTTCTACTTTATTGACATTTTGACCACCAGCACCTCCAGAACGAAAGGTTTCAAAAGAAACATCTGCAGGATTTACATTTATTTCAATGTTATCATCTACCAAAGGATAAACATAAACTGAAACAAATGAGGTGTGTCTCTTTGCATTTGAGTCAAAAGGAGAGATTCTAACAAGTCGATGAACACCATTTTCACCTTTTAAATAACCAAATGCAAATTCTCCTTCAAACTCCAATGTAACGGTTTTAACTCCTGCCACATCACCCTCTTGAAAATTAAGCTCTGTAATTTTACAACCTTTTTTTTCACCCCACATCATATACATCCTCATTAACATCGAAGCCCAATCGCAACTTTCTGTTCCTCCAGCTCCTGCTGTTATTTGAAGAACTGCACTTAAGGAATCTTCCTCACCAGATAACATGTTTTTAAGCTCCAAATCCTCTATTTCCTTCAAAATGATTTTATACGACTTATCTAAATCCGACTCACTTGTCATTCCTTCCTTAACAAACTCATTCAATACTTCTAAATCGTCGACAGAAGCTTTAGATTTATCAAAAGATTCAACCCAGTATTTTAAAATACGAATAGCCTTCATTTGCTCTTCAGCTTTTTTTGGATCATTCCAAAATGATGGATCTTGCGTTTTTAATTCTGCCTCTTTTAAAT
>RFSL01000009.1 GCA_009923965.1 Flavobacteriia bacterium
TTTTTTAACTTTCAAGGCATATGAATTTGGATTTTTAAGTTTTACATTTAAGGAGAAGGAAACTTGCTTTGCGTCCATTTTTCCCATTTTAAATCCTTCATAGCTAATAAATTTTGGAAGCTCAAACGGTGCGCAGGAAGTTACAAAAATGAAAATAATAAAATAGCTTAGGATTTTCATGGATTTGAATTTAACTCTTTGAAATACTTGTAAAAGTAAGGAATCGTTTCAATTCCTTTGTAAAAATTAAAAAGTCCGAAGTGCTCATTTGGCGAATGAATTGCATCGCTATCTAAGCCAAATCCCATTAAAATTGTTTTTAAACCAAGTTCCCTTTCAAAAAGCGCAACAATCGGAATACTACCGCCACTGCGAACAGGAATTGGTTTCTTTCCAAAGGATTTTTCGTAGGCCATGCTTGCGGCTTTGTAGCCAATAGAATCAATTGGTGTAACGGCCGCTTCACCACCGTGATGTGGCTTCACCAAAACTCGAACCGAATTGGGTGCAATTTTATTAAAATGATGTGTAAATAACGCTGTGATTTCCTCGGGATTTTGGTCTGGAACAAGGCGCATCGATATCTTTGCAAATGCTTTAGAAGCGATTACTGTTTTTGCGCCTTCACCAATATATCCACCCCAAATACCATTTACATCTAAGGTTGGTCGAATAGAACCTCGCTCCATGGTAGAATAATTTGCTTCACCCATTGTTTCCTTTAAATCTAAAGCCTTGCAATATGCCTCGTGAGAAAACGGTGCTTTTGCCATTTCTTGACGTTCGGTATCTGTTAATTCAACAACCCTATCATAAAACCCAGGGATATTAACTTTTCCATTTTCATCGTGCAACGAAGCAATCATTTCTGCAAGAACATTAATTGGATTTGCAACACAGCCGCCATATAAACCAGAATGTAAATCACGATTTGGGCCGGTAACTTCCACCTCAACATAACTTAAGCCTCTTAGTCCTGTTGTTACAGAGGGAACGTCATTTGCCAACATTCCTGTATCAGATACAAGAATGATGTCTGCTTTCAGTTTTTCTTTGTTTTCTTTTACAAAAATTGCAAGATTTCCACTTCCCACTTCCTCTTCCCCTTCTATCATAAATTTTACATTGCAGGGTAGTTCGCCAGAACTTAACATCGCTTCAACGGCTTTTAGATGCATGAACATTTGTCCCTTATCGTCGCAGGCCCCTCGAGCGAAAATTGCTCCTGCTGGATGAATAACTGTCTTTTTTATTACTGGCTCAAAAGGTGGAGAAGTCCATAAATCAATTGGATCAGCAGGTTGTACATCATAATGACCATATACCAAAACTGTAGGTAATGAAGGGTCGATTATTTTTTCTCCATAAACAATTGGATAACCTGCCGTTTGGCAAATTTCAATTTTATCCAAGCCAATTTCTTTAAAGCTATTTGCCAAGTGCTTTGCGCAATCGGTGACCTGTGATTTATACGATGGATCAGCAGAAACAGAAGGGATTTTAAGTAAGATTATTAATTCATTTAAAAAGCGATCTGCTTGTTTAGAAATAAAATTTTGGGTATTTTTCATTGCTGGGTTTTTAGGCTTTCAAAATTGCGAAATATTGCTGGTTTTTTAGGCTTAATTAAAAACATTATTTTTGTCATGCAACTAATAAGAAAAATGTAGTGTCTTGTTTTTTAAACTTTAACGATCTTTTCATATGATAAAATTTATCACTTCATTTGTTTTTGTGTCATTAAGCCTAATGGCATTTTCTCAAAGTGTAGTAGTTTCAAACACACAAACTCCAACACAACTTGTAAATAATGTTTTATTGGGAATGGGAGTGACTGCATCGAACATTACTATTAATGGAAATCCTGTCACCGCAAATGCTGTGCAAGGAAATGTCGCAAAGTTTACAAATACAAATCCGACATTTCCAATTAGTTCGGGTTTGTTATTAACCACAGGAAATGCCATTGCAGCCCAAGGACCTAATAGTTCTACAAATTTTTATAACAATCTACCTGCCACTGCAAGTGTCGCTACAGATCCACATTTAAATATTTTAGCGGCAGGAACTTTAACAAATGGTGTTGTTTTAGAGTTTGATTTCATCCCAACAGGTGACACCTTAAATTTTCGGTATATATTTGGTTCGGAAGAATACCCTGAATTTTCTCCTTCCACCTGGAATGATGCTTTTGGCTTGTTTCTGTGGGGGCCAGGAATCACGGGGCCATATGTTTTAGCAGGGTATCCAAATGGCGCAAATATTGCTACAATTCCTGGGGGAATTCCTGTAACAATAAACAATGTAGGAGATGCTTCTAATACACAGTATTACGTTTTTAATGATAACGGCTCAACTTATGGAAACGCTATTCAATACGATGGAACAACCGTTCTACTAACTGCAGCGGCATCTGTTCAATGCAATCAAACCTATCATATAAAACTTGCAATATCTAATGTTTCAGATATGCTGTATGATTCAGGGGTATTTTTAGAGGCAAATAGTTTTTCATCAAATGTTGTAGATGTCGCGGTAGCAACTGTGACTGGAGATACTACAATTATTGAGGGTTGTAATTTTGCAGATATTGTTTTTACAAGACCAGAAGGAAACATGCTTGATACACTCTCTATAATTTACACAATTGGAGGAACTGCAACGGAAGGTGTTGATTATACAAATTTAATTGATACAATCCTCTTTTTACCTGGCGTTGATACTGTTATTCTAAATTTAACACCTCTACAAGATAATATAATTGAAGGCTATGAATCAGTTATTATTTCCGTTAATATCATAAATCCCTGTGGTGATACCATTGTTTCTTCAGGAACTATTTATGTTTGGGATGGTCCAATTATAGATTCTTTATGGTCTACTAATGCAAATTGTCTTCCTACTGGTTCTGTGCATGTTACTGTTGTAGCGCCTTTAGTGCCGGCAACCTATATTTGGACTTATCCAGATTCTTCTTTAACCTTTAGTGGCCCCGATTGGCAAAATATAAATCCCGGATGGTATTATATTACTGTAACACAGGCGCAATGCTCTGTTAGTGATAGCGTTGAGGTTTTACTTACGGCTCCACCACTTGCGAATTTTAGTGTTGTTGCACCTTTGTCTAACTGTCAACCAGCAGAGTTTGCCTTTGTTAATAACAGCCTTAACGCCACAAGCTATAATTGGACTTTTGGAGATGGAAATGGAAGCGCAGGAAATAATCCTTCGCATACTTATTCAAACCAAACTTTTGGAACTTACACCGTTCAATTAATTGCTTTCGTTGATCCTTCGTGTGAATCTGATACAACACTTACAATTAATCTTGATGTTTGTGCTTGTATTGATCCTACTGCACTAAATTTCAATGCATTAGCAAATATTGACGATGGCTCATGTATTTATCCTAACCCTGAGGTTTTTGCTCCCAATGTTTTTACACCTAATTCAGATGCTGAGAATCCAACTTTCTTTTTAGACTGTAAGAAAGTAGTTTCTTTAGAATTGACAATTCTAAATCGTTGGGGATCCGTTGTTTTTTCAAAAAGCAGTTCTGATTTAATAAACAATAACCCTGCTTGGGATGGAAAAATAGATGGGGATTTAGCGAAGGAAGGTATTTACTTTTATATTTATAAAGCTACTGGTATTACCAATCAAGTCGTTGAAGGTCATGGGTTTTTACACCTAATCTCAGATAAATAAAAAAACGAGTAAGCAATCCATGAAAAAGATTTGGGTTTTTATTTTTAGTAGCGCCCTTGGAATCTTGATTTTTTTTGGGTTTTATCGTTCGCAGATTTTTAAAAAAGTTGCGCTGGGAAATAAAATTTATGGCGGGGTTTTTACCTATTATTCTTCTGAAAAGCAAAATTGTTATTTCCCTTTAAGCTCAAATTCGATTAATGAACAGCGTGTTTTATCCCAAATCTTTGAGCCTTTATTGATAATAGACGCTAAAAATAAAATAATTGGCAATCTCGCTGGAAATTTTACTGTAAGCCAAGATTACAAAACAATACAGCTTAAAATTAGATCGGCTGTGTATTTTCATGCTGACCCTTGTTTTGGCGGAAGCACGAAGAAAATGACTGTTGAAGATGTAAAATTTTCTCTAGAATTTGCTTGTTCTGCGAGCCCCTTAAATAAACTAAGTCATTTCCTAAAAGACAAGATTGTTGGCGCTGAAGCCTTTTATAAACTTTCAAGAAACTCTTTCCCTAAATCTGGAGTATCTGGAATAACGATAAAAGATGAGAATACGATTGAGATTAAATTAACGAATTCTTATACCAGCTTTTTAAATATCCTTACGCATCCTAATTTAACGGTATTCTCTAAAAGTGCATATGACTATTATGGAGTAGAAATTGTAAAACATGCTGTTGGAACTGGCTGTTTCTACTTAGGCGCGGCGACTGAAAATGGTGTTTCACTTTTGAGAAACAGCAATTATTGGAAAAAAGATGAATTTGGTAATCAGCTACCGTTTTTAGATGAAATAAAGGTGGTTTACTCAAAAAATGAGCGTGAGCAATATAATGCATTTGGTAATAAGAAAGCTGATGTCCTTTTTGAACTCCCATTGGAAAATTTAGATGATGCTTTCGGTTCGCTATCTTCTGCAAAAAACGGGGGGAACTTGCTCCACAAAATAATTTACAAAAAAGGTTCTAAAATAAATTATTTGGCTTTTGACTGCCAATCAATCCCTTTTAACAACGAAAAAGTTAGGCGCGCCTTTAGTTTAGCGATAGATAAAAAATTCATCTGTGATGAAGTGTTAAATGGCGATGGGAGGCCCGCAGAATTTGGTTTTGTGCCAGAGAGTAATTTTTATGCGCCCGACAAAAGTGAAGTTGTGGAATACAATCCTGCACTTGCAAAAAAACTTTTTTATGAGTCGGGCTACACGCCCAACAATCCCTTTCCAAAGCTTGACTTATTTGTCAGTAGCACAAAGGGAAGCTTAGTTGATAAGTGGTGTAGAGCTCTTGTAATACAATTAAACACAAATTTAGGTGTTGAATTGCGTGTTGTAAATTGCAACCTGAAAGAAAAAAATAACTTTATTGCAAGTAAAAAAGCTAAGATTTGGAGGACTGGTTGGGCGGCAGATTATGCAGATGCAGATTCCTTTCTTGCGTTGTTTTGTAGTCAAAATAAAAGTGAAAACAACCAAACCCGTTTCTATAATAAAGAATATGATCGGCTTTTTTTAGCGTCGCAAATTACGACAAGTCAAGAAGAGAGAAATAAAATGCAGCAGAAGATAGATAAGCTTATCATTAAAACCCCAATAGTTATTCCTGTTTTTAGCGAAGATATTTTTGTGGTTATTAATCTGCGCGTTAGGGATTTTGAATTTAATGAGTTAGGATTAATTGATTTTTCTAAAATATATTTGAAAGAAATTCAAAAAAATTAAATAGATTTCAAGGCTTCATCAACCCATGCTTTCCCCCATTCTGTTTTTTCCTCACTGGACCAAAGCTGAGGATAAAAAATTCGCTTTTGAAGTCTTGGGGGTAAATATTTTTGCCAATTTGTCCCTCCTGTAGCGGGAATATCTTTTTCTGAAAGAGCTAAATAGCGCACTGCGGATTTATAATGAGCCAAAGGCCAATTAATGTTGACATTTATGTCATTTCGACGCAGAGCGTCTATAATAACTTGATCTTTTTGGTCCTTAGTACTTAATCGTAGGTAAACCTGCCAAAGATTATTTGTTTTACACTTCTCGCCAAGCGAAAGGAGCGTTTTTTTATAACGCTCTTCAAATTGTGTAAGTGTCAAGGTCTTTTTCCCGGAATCCATTTTTGTTGCTCCTTCTTTCCAATAAACACATTCAAACATTTCAGTTATTGTAGAGGAAGCAGAAAATTTAGTGCGCTTATCTTTCGCTACAAGGTTTATAAAATCACTACTGCATATTTCAATTTTTCGGTATTGCACCGACTGAAATCCACTTGCAGGCAATAAAGACATTCTAAATTTTAAAAATTGCTCCCGCTCCATTCCATCTACCATAATCTCAAAACTTTGAATTAATGCTTCAAAATACCGATTAATTCTGCCTACACGGGAAAGGAAAAAGTCTTTGTCTATTTTTACTTGTGCTCCTAATTGGTCAAATTCATTTAGCGCTAATTTAAAGTATAGCTCCGTGATTTGGTGATACATAATAAATACCTGCTCATCTGGAAATTGTGTCTTCGGTTTTTGTAAGCTCAGTAAGGTATCTAGTTCAATATAATCCCAATATGTGGTAACATCAGCGTGTAGCAAGCCATCTAAATAAGAAGATAAATCTTGACCAAGTGCGCTGTATTTTTGCTCAAGTAGTTTTAATTTTTGTTGGATTTCAGGTGTTATTTCCATGCAATGTATTTTACAGTTTCCGAAATTAAGGAAAATTAACGTTCTTGTAGTCTGTTTCTTTTTTGGATAACGAAAAAAGGCTGGATCTTAGCCAGCCTTTACTATTTAGTAGTCAAATAAATCTATGATTCTTTTTCTTCTTCAAAAATTCTTTTTGGACGTAATTGCTCGAATAATCCTAAGGTTATCCAATAAGGCAGAATAAAGCCCATTAAGAAAATTAGCATCCAAAATGCCATTCCGAAAATTAAAAGAAACAATACAATGCCGAAAGTGTTCATCTTCTATTATTTTTGTAGTATAATTTAGTTTGTAAAATTATAAATTAATTACAAATAAAACACATAAAATGGACTTTAGAATTGAAAAAGACACCATGGGAGATGTAAAAGTTCCTGCTAATCGCTACTGGGGTGCACAAACAGAACGTTCTAGAAATAATTTTAAAATCGGACCTGAAGGTTCAATGCCATTAGAAATAATTCACGCTTTTGCATATCTAAAAAAGGCAGCAGCACAGGCAAATTGTGATTTAGGGGTTTTAGCGCCCGAGAAATCAGTGTTAATTTCAAGCGTTTGTGACGAGATTATTGCCGGAAAACACGACACTGAATTTCCCTTAGTAATATGGCAAACCGGATCTGGAACACAATCAAACATGAATTGTAATGAGGTTATTGCAAATCGTGGGCACGAAATTTCAGGAGGGAAATTAACAGATGAAGCAAAAGTGCTTAACCCGAATGACGATGTCAATAAATCACAATCATCCAATGATACATTTCCTACAGCGATGCATATTGCGGCATATAAAATGGTTGCAGAAAAAACACTGCCTGGCTTAGTGCATTTACGAAATGTGCTGAATTCAAAGGTAGAAGAGTTTAAAGACATTGTTAAAACAGGAAGAACACATTTTATGGACGCAACGCCTTTGACGCTAGGGCAAGAATTTAGTGCTTATGTCTGTCAAATTGATAAATCGATTCGCTGCATCAATAATGCATTAGAAGCAGTTTCAGAATTAGCATTAGGAGGAACGGCTGTTGGAACAGGCTTAAATGCTCCTAAAGGCTATGATGTTTTAGTAGCTAAAAAAATCGCTGAATTAACGCAGCTTCCTTTTATTACGGCAGGCAATAAGTTTGAGGCTTTGGCTGCTCACGATGCAATGGTTGAACTTTCTAGCGCACTAAAACGAAGCGCTGTTTCTCTAATGAAAATCGCAAACGATATCAGAATGCTGTCTTCTGGTCCTCGTTGTGGAATTGGGGAATTAATTATTCCTGATAATGAGCCAGGCTCTTCTATTATGCCTGGAAAAGTAAATCCTACTCAGCCTGAAGCGCTAACAATGGTTTGCGCGCAGGTAATGGGAAATGATGTCGTTGTGTCAATAGCTGGTGCAAGCGGGCATTTTGAATTAAATGTTTTTAAGCCGGTAATTGCAGTAAATGTCTTGCAATCGGCACGACTTATCGGTGATGCTTGTCTTTCTTTTGCTGACAATTGTGCTGTTGGAATAAAGGCAAATTTACCCATTATCAAAAAACACCTTGAAAATTCACTCATGTTGGTAACAGCGCTCAACACTAAAATTGGTTATTTCAAAGCGGCAGAAATAGCAAAATATGCCCATAAAAATAATACAACGCTTAAAGAAGCTGCGGTTGGTTTAGGGCATGTTACTTCAGAAGAATATGACGCACTCGTTGATCCCTCTAAAATGATTGGTTAATTTAATTCCATGAATAAAACAGTAAGCGTTAATCTCTTTATTAGCGTATATAAAAATGTCGCTTTTCTTAAAAAGGTGCTGGATTCAGTAAAGCAGCAGTATTATAAAAATTTTATTGTTACGATTCTGGAAGACGGTGAATTTGACGATATGCGGGAGTTTATAAACAATGTAAAATCTACTTTCCCGATTTTTCATTTTAGCCAAAAAGACCTTGGCTTTAGGAAAAATAAAATATTAAATGCAGGACTTAGAAAAAACACGGCGGAACTTTGTGTTTTTATCGATGGCGACTGTGTTTTACACCCAAAATTTCTGTATGAATACGTGCGGTATTTTGATGGGGATTCCGTACTATTTGGAAAAAGAACCTACCTCGATCATAAGACAAGTACTTTGTTGTTAAGCACAAACATAATTGTTCCAAGTAAGTGGACAATGTATAAAAATAAAAGTAAACACGTAGAAGAAAGCTTTTATCTTCCTTTTAAGCCCGTATTAATTAAAAAACACCATTATTTAATTGGAAGCAACATGGGGATTCCTTTTTCTACCTTAAAAGCAGTAAATGGCTTTGATGAAGACTTTACTTTTGCGGGGTTTGGTGAAGACTGTGATATTGAGTGGAGAATTGCAAATGAAGGGTTTTCATTTTTGAATTTAAAACACCACGCAATACAATTTCATTTAGACCATGAAAGGGCCAATCGTGAGGAAGAAACAGCGATTAGTCGGCAAATGTTTGAAAGAAAAAAAAGGGAAGGTTTCTCTTTTTGTAAAAAAGGTCTGGACTAAAATAATACTTTGAAAACCTTCTGCTGTAAATCAAATTTGATTTACTCTTCCTGTTGAAGATTTAACTGTACAGGGATAAATTGGTAAAAAAATTATTTCAATAAAATTCCTTAGGTATTAAACTGAAAGAAGCACGGGAAATTTTGTTTTTATGAAAATGAAAGAAAAAGTATGAGAATATAAATAAAATTGATATCTTTAAGTGTGCCAAGAATGGTTTTTGGACGATTTTACTAACCTAAAATTTATTATTATGCTGTGTCCTATGCTTATCGTTGCTTTATCTCTTGCATTAATTGTGTTAATGGGAGGTTTGTTTTTATTGGCTTATAGTAAAAAAGAATCTCTTGGAAAGCTGACTTCAATTGCTTCTTATGTTGCAATTCTCTTTGGAGCGGGTGCTTTTGTTGGTGGTTTAATTTGTGCTATAATTTGTACTCCGTGCAATAAATCTAAATGTGGTAATGACAGAATGGAATGTTCCAAAGACAAGAAAGAATGTTTCGAAGTCAAAATGGAACGTTGTGAAAAAGATGTAAAAAATGAAAAGAAAGTTATAATTATTAGAGAGTAACTTCTTTTTTATTTTTAGGAGTGTTGTTTTGAATGCCATTTGCATTCAAAATTTCATTATGAAAGCCTTACAACAGTCTTTAAACTCTTTTACTTACTTGTTTATTCTAACCTTTTATAAGCCTTAAAAATGCTTTCGGAACAAAATATAATGGGAAAGGTAGTTTTCAATTCAAAGTGAAAAGTTTCATAAATAATAAATTTTTGCTTCCTTAATGCCTTGTTTTCTAAAAATATTATTTTTTTGCCCCTTATTTCTTTATAGTCAAAAAAAAGATATCGATTCAGTAATTAAAATTCATGGAGGAATGGACTGCTATATTGGCGCCCAATTAAATGATTTCAATCAAAAGCAAGTTCCACTATTTGTTTCTCATAATCAATTGGGGAGTGGAATCATTAATTTGGCTTTACTTGAACTAAGTTACACCCCAACTAAAAATTTGCGTGTCCAACTTAGTCCTGGTTTTGGTTCCTACATGAATGCCAATTATGCCTCAGAAAATAAAAATTTGCGTTGGATTTATGAAGGATATATGGGAATAAAAACATCCAAAAAAGGAACTGATTGGATTGATATTGGCGTTTTTTCTTCACCTTACACCTATGAATTTGCAAAAAGTTGGGACCAAGCAGTTTTCTCGCGAAGCATGGGAGTTGAATATGTTCCATATTATCTATTGGGTTTGCGTTACAAGAGAAAAATTAACACGAACTTAAGTTTAACAACCTTTCTTCTAAATGGTTGGCAACATCTTGAAATTCAGAAAAAAATACCCTCTTTAGGAACGCAACTCGAATATACAAAAAAGAAGAATTATATTAACTGGACAAGCTATCTGGGAAATGAAAAGAATGTGGTCCAGCCTAATTTTGGGTATCGCTTTTTTACAGAAATGAGTTGGATTTATACAACAAATAAATTCAAACTCTTCACTTGTGGATACACTGGAATGCAACTTATTTCAGGACAAGCAAAATTTTGGGGGCAAATGCACTTTGCTGGAGAATTTCAATTGATAAAAAAACTATTAGTAAATGCTAGAGTTGAACAATTTTTGGACCCGAATAATATTCAAATTAGACAGGGCTCCAATCATGATTTTAATTGTAGTGGCTTAAGTTTGGGGCTTCATGCAAAAGTAACTGATTTCTTATCTTTAAGACTTGAATCACGATTGCTTTTAGATAATTCTAAAACAGGAGGTTTTATAAAAGATGGGCAACAAACACGATTATTGCCCCTTGGATTTATTGCTGTGCAACTAAAGTTTTAACTGAACAACCGCAATTTTTTTACTTGAATATCAAATTGACCTGAAAGCATAAATAATAAATCATCGTGCTTTTTCGAGGCATCTTTATAAGGGTAAATTGCATCTTTTGAATATGCATATCTACATTCAAAACGCAATACGGAATTTTCGTTTACGTGATAATCGATTCCTAGAGAGCTCCCTATGAATTGAAATCCCTGTAAGGTCTTGGTCATTACTTCTGGAATAATTTGGTGAGGGTCATAAAAGCTTTCTATACGCGTGGCGAAAGTCCACGTATCATTCAATTTATGGCGATAATATACTGATCCTGAAGTCCACAAATTAAATGTTTGAACTGCAACAGAATCTCTCTGACAACCAATATCCCAAAGAAAAGCAACACTATTTTTTTCTGATAATTTAAATTGTGTGAAGAAATTACTGTAATAGCGTCTCAAATTAAGACTCTCAATCTTGGATTCATTGGTTGTCATAGTTCCCCAATTTACTACCCGTTTTTCGGTTTCATATCTAACCAAGGTGCCAATGGTTTTATTGTGATTTGTTTCACGTAATGTCTGCCAGCCATTAGCAACCTGAAACTTGAAGCGCCAATTATTGTGTTTGTAATTCAATCTCGCTCCCATATCAAAATCCGGAGCAAAATCCGTCATGACGGCTCTAGAAAGAAACCAGTTGTCTTTATTAATAAATCCTTCATAGCCATAATAGGCGGGCATAATTCCAAATTCGAGACCAAGGTTTTTGGTGATTTCAAGTTCGGAACTCAATTCGCGGATTCTCTTTAATAACATTGGTTCATTTTCATACATTTTGTCTACAATACCGCCATGATTAATCGCAAAGGTTGACCTAAATCGATCTGTATGAAATGAGCCCTCAATAAATGCATACCCAATATCAAATTGATTAACATGCAATGGGTTGGAACCAAAAGGTCTTTCATTATCATTTTCCCGGTTTAAATCAAAAGCATAATTAACATCCGAATAAAAACGTATGTTTAAATACTTGTTTTTTTTGTTTAAAGAATCTTTATTTGAAAAAAAACGTGTGGAATCAGTGTCATTTGCTACTACTAATTCAATAAAAAAGATTACAAGGAAATAAGTCAATAGTTGACTTTTACTAAAAAAATTCATTTTCTAAAATTTATGTTAATACGCTAAAACGGTTGTTAGAGCCTATCTAAATTCTGAAAACACAGTAGTGGAGATATCTTTTAGATTGAATTCTCCTTAAAAAAATGGGGGTAATTTTTTGTTGTAGCTTAAAATCTTTTTTAAAGAAATTAATTGTAAAGGCTGTATCAAAGAAATAATTTGTGGAAATTTTAAACTCTGTACCACGAAAAACTTGAAAACTAAACAAGCACCTTTCTATATCTTCTTTTATTGGGCTTGTGTCCGAAAATTTTACGTCCGCTTTTGCGAGATTTAAATCCCTTTTTTGAGTTAATTTAATTTCATTATGAGCATAAATCTGACTTATACTTATAAAAAGTATAAAAGAAATGAACACGATTTTTGAAATCTTTTTCATTTTAAAAAAGTGCAAATATACTGTTTTTATTTAGTGTGCTTGAAATAATGTCCGATATTTATTCGAAATAAAAAAAGTTTTTTTAAAAAGGCTGTTCTATCAAAAAATAAGGGTTAATCATTTTTAAAAACAGCCTTAACTAAAGTTGTGTTCTAAGAAACTCCTAAATAATCCCTATTTTTGTTGCTAAAATAAAACCCCCATGTTAAAAATTAAAGTTGCGAATCCTGTTGTAGAATTAGATGGAGATGAAATGACCCGTATCATTTGGAAGTTTATCAAAGAAAAGTTGATTCTCCCCTATTTAGATTTAGATATTCGCTATTATGATTTAGGTATTGAAAAAAGAGATGAAACAAGCGATCAAATTACAATAGATGCTGCAGAAGCAATAAAAAAACACAAGGTTGGAATTAAATGCGCAACCATAACGCCTGATGAAGATCGCGTGAGAGAATTCCAATTAAAATCTATGTGGAAATCCCCAAATGGAACAATTCGGAATATTTTAGATGGCACCGTTTTTCGCGAGCCAATTGTTATGAAAAATGTGCCGCGATTAGTGACAAACTGGACGGCGCCCATTATTGTTGGTCGACATGCATTTGGAGATCAATACCGCGCTACAGATGCCGTATTTAAAGGGAAAGGGAAATTAACGATGACTTTCACTCCAGAAAATGGGGGCGAAATTCAATCCTTTGATGTCTACAATTTTCAAGGCGATGGTGTTGGCATGGCGATGTATAACACAGATGAATCTATTAGAGGGTTTGCGTATAGCTGCTTTAACATGGCGCTTACAAAAAAATGGCCGCTTTATCTTTCTACAAAAAATACAATCTTGAAAAAATACGATGGTCGTTTTAAAGATATTTTTGAAGAAATATACCAAGCAGAATTTAAAGATAAATATGAGTCGCTCGGAATTGTATATGAACACCGCCTAATAGACGACATGGTGGCTTCAGCCTTAAAGTGGAACGGAAACTTTGTTTGGGCTTGTAAAAATTACGATGGAGATGTTCAATCGGATACAGTTGCCCAAGGTTTTGGTTCGCTAGGTTTAATGACATCCGTTTTAATTACACCCGATGGAGAAATAATGGAAGCGGAAGCTGCGCATGGAACAGTAACGCGCCATTTCCGTGATCACCAAGCCGGAAAGAAAACTTCTACAAATCCTATTGCATCTATTTATGCTTGGACAAGAGGTTTAGCCTTTCGAGGAAAATTAGATGGTAATCAACAATTAATTGATTTTTGCTTGGGTTTAGAAAAGGTGTGTGTTGAAACAGTAGAATCTGGAATAATGACAAAAGACCTAGCGGTTTGTATTCATGGCAACAAGGTAAATCATGGAGAGCATTATGTTTATACGGAAGAGTTTTTAGATGCGCTAGATGCGGGTTTAAAATCAAAAATGAATTAAATTTTAAATGAGGCTTGTTTTTATCCTGTTTATTGCGCTAAACTTGGTTTCTTGTAAAACAATTAGCGTGCTTGCGCCGGTTCATTCAACAATTACTCCGCCACCCATTAAACAAGCAGTGTCTTCTTTAAATATTCCTATTGAAATCGAAATGAAAAGTTATTTAAAAATGACAGAAGAGGCGCTGCCAAAAAAATTTATAGATAGTATCTACCAATGTGAGGGTGTAAGCCTTTCATATGTTTTTATTAGGGAGCCTATTGATTTTAAGTTTAAAAATTCTAGTATCGATTATGAAGTAGATGGAAAATTTGAATTAAAATTAAATTATTGCCCCAAGTGCCACGAACTTTGGGATAAAAATGGTAGTTGCACTATTCCAAGGGTTTATGTAAGTTGTGGTAGTGGAAACGAAGCTATGCGACGCGTTAAGGTTGCCTACACAACAAACATCTCCCTCGGAGAAAATTATAAGTTTAAGTCAACAACAGAATTAAAAAAATTCAACATCCTAGACCCCTGCAAGATCACCCTCTTCAAATACGACGCAACACCAGAAGTAGAAAAACAGGTTACAAAACAATTAGTTGCCCTTGAAGACTATATTGATAAACAGATTGAGGCGCTTGATGTAAAAAGCTCCTTGAAAGATGTTTGGACCGAACTACAAAAAGGTCTGCCTATTTCAACGTATGGGTTTTTATACATTCAACCAAAATCAATAGGAATGAGTGAGTTAGAATTTAAAAACAATAAGGTTTTTTTAGACCTACACTTAGCTGCTTACCCCTTTGTTTCTACTGAAGAGCAAAAAGAGAAAATTAGTGCATTGCCCCCATTGGAAAAAGCTGGTGGAAAAAGTGGATTTAATTTAAACCTAGATATTCACGCCTCTTATGATTCACTTTCTGCTTTTGTAGGGAAGGAATTTGTGGGGGAAGAGTTTGATTTTAAAGGAAAGAAAATATTTGTAACAGGAATCAAAATCAGTGGTGCGCAAGATCAAAAACTCGTTTTTAAAATGGACTTTGATGGTGTAAAAAAGGGAACGGTTTACTTAACTGGAACCCCAACATTAGATACAATCATGCAAAAGATTAGTATGAAAGAGTTGGATTTTGACATACAAACAAAAAGCGTGCTGCTCAAAACAGCCAAATGGATGTTTAATAAAAGGATTTTAGATGAGTTAGAAAAGAACACTGTGTTTGAATTAAAAGATCTACTCAATGAATCTAAAACAAACATTGTCTCAGCAATTAATACAGAAATCACAAAAGGCGTAAAAATGAGTGGTGCAGTAAATAAAATAAGCATTAAGGAACTCTATTTGGACAAAGGAAACCTGCTTTTACGCTCAGAGGTTAAGGGAATATTAAAGATAAAAATAGACTAACAAAGGTCTTGTAACCTTATTGAGGAATTTTATCTATCCGATTTTGGTGTCTTCCGCCCTCAAAATGAGTTTCTAAAAATGCAGTGAGTATTTCTATACCTTCTTCATTTGTTAAAAATCGTGCTGGTAAAGCCAAGATATTAGCGTTGTTGTGTTGGCGCGCCAACACAGCAATTTCTTTTTTCCAACAAAGGGCGCTTCGAATTCCAGAATGCTTGTTGGCGGTCATGTTAATTCCATTTCCAGAGCCGCAGATTAAAACCCCAAGCGCTTCTGGGTTCTTTGATACTGCAATGGCTACCGGATGCGCGAAGTCTGGATAATCAATGCTTTCTTCTGTATAACAACCGAAGTCTTGTGTGGCTATGTTTTTTGTTGCTAAATGCGCCAATAAAACTTCTTTTAGTTGAATTCCTGCGTGGTCACAGCCAAATAATATCATATTAGGTTTTTATGCGTTTAAAG
>RFSL01000081.1 GCA_009923965.1 Flavobacteriia bacterium
AAAGCTAAAGAGAAGGCCAAAAAGAGAACACCTACAAATACCTAATTATATATATTTTCTATTTCTTTATTGCTGTAGAAGGATGAATAAAATTGTAAAGCCTTTTAAATATAATTCTGCGATACAAGTTAATGCCTCAAAAAGTTACGCCCAACGTGCGCTGATTCTCAGTGCTATTTCTCTTGGAGAATCTCATTTAAAAAACATCGATGATTCAGCTGATGTATTAGCAGTTCTAAACTGTATAAAAGAATTGGGCGCTGAAGTAAAGCAAGTTGCACCTAAAGAATTTCAAGTAATTCCGGCAAAGAGAGAATTGAAAGAGAAACTTATTTTGAATGTCGGCGAATCAGGACTTGCTTTGCACTTACTTGCTTTTATTGCCACACAATTTTGTCAGGATTTTGAAGTAATTGGAACAGGAACTTTGCTCAAGCGCTCCCAAAAGAAGCTTATTGATTTGCTAGAATATTGTGGTCTAACTATTTCGCATACTAATTTTCACCTACCACTTAGAATTCATGGTATATTGAATCCTTCAAATGTTGTTTTTGATGCCTCAGAAAGTTCTCAAGAGGTAAGTGGCATGCTTATGACTTTTCCTCTTTTAAATAATCCGTCTTCATTGAAAATCATTTCTCCTGTAAGTCAACCTTATATTGATATGACGCTTGATAGTATGGCGCATTTTGGCATTCAATTAGAGAAAAAAAATGCTGTTTTTTATTTTCCCGGAAAGCAACATTATACCGGTAATACATATGAAATTGAAGGCGATTGGAGTGGTGCAGCTACTCACATTGTTGGTGCAGTAATTTCTGGAAAACTTCGATTATCAGGATTAAATCCCACTTCTAAGCAATCTGACAGAGCAATTTTAGAAGTTGTAAAGTCTGCTGGCTGTGAATTTCAATTTATAGATTCCATTCTTCATCTAAATAATAATCAAAAAATAATACCTTTTTCATTTGACGTTACTGATTGCCCAGATTTATTTCCTGTTCTTGCTATTCTAGCTTCTGCAGCAAATGGATGTTCCCAGATTTCTGGCATTCATCGATTACTAAATAAAGAATCTAATCGTTTGACCTCAGTTCAAGAAATGCTTTTGCGCTTTGGTGTTGAAAGTAGTGTTGAAAATGATACAATTTTTATTCATGGAACAGGAAAAGTAAAAGCTGCAGAAATAGACTCATACAATGACCATAGAATTGTTATGGCTGCAGCAATTTCAGCAACAATTTCCGATGGACCAATCTGCATTCAAAACGCTCAAGCTATTCAGAAATCCTACACAACATTTTTTGCTACACTTTTAGCGTGATACTTGTTTTTGGTTCAGTTCTGTATATGAAAAGAAATCTATATCGAGATACTTTAAGCGTTTTTCTATACCTTCACGCTTTTCTTTCGGTAAATTTTTTGCTTTTAAGAGTAGCGAATAATAATAACGAACTTTACTAGTGTCTCTGGGTTCAATAAGCACATCATAGGTGCTCGCCATGCTCTCTAAAATAAAGTCCCTGTTTTTGTAATTAGGGAAATTAAGCAATAAAGTATCACCATATTCAAGTGCTTTTTCATGCGCATTTAGTTCTGAAAATTTCATATGTATTTTAAACAAACAATCTGCTGCATAGTCATCCTTTGGGAAAGCAGAATAATAAGCTGTTAAACGATTAATTAATTCAATACTCGTCAAGTTTGGAAGAGGTTCACTTGATTTTTTTTGCAGCGCTGAGATTGAATCTTCCATTTGTGTTATCTTGGTTTTTAGTGCTTCACGGCTTTTCTCATCAACTTTAGGGTTGTTTCCACAGCTGTACAAAAGCAAAATAATGCAACTTAATACGATTGTAATTCTTCTCATAGTAATTTTGATTTTTTAGTTTCTGGGAAACGCATCTTATAATCTATTTCAATGTTTCCACTTGTTATATTTTGTAGTCTTTTTGTAAGCATTTTTCTTTTAAGTGGTGCAAGATGATCCGTAAACAAGACTCCTTCGATATGGTCGTATTCGTGTTGAATAATTCTTGCTGCATAACCATCGTAGTGCTCTTCGTGCAACTTCCAATTTTCATCGTAGTAGCTTATTAGTAGCTTTTCATGCCGAATAACATTTTCCCGGATTTTAGGAATAGACAAGCATCCTTCTTGAAAAGCCCATTTTTCGCCACTTTCTTCCTCTATGATTGGATTTATAAAGACTTTCTTAAAATTTTCAATACCAATTGCTTTTGGATCAAGTTCTTCTCCTTCTTCATTTGCAAAGGGTGAACCATCAATTATAAAAAGACGGATACTTTTTCCGATTTGTGGTGCTGCTAATCCAACTCCTTTTGCTTTATACATCGTTTCGAACATATCAGCAATTAAGGTTTTTAAATTTGGATCATTTTCTGCAAGTTCCTCCGTTTCTTTTTTTAAAACGGGATCACCATAAGCTACAATTGGTAATATCATTCAATCAAATTATTCTACAAAAATAAGAATTTGTTTTTTTAGCTAAGCGCAAACAATGTTTTTATTAATTATTTATCATTCGATTTCAAATATTCCTGAAGAATTATTGCTGCACTGATTTTATCAACTAATCCTTTGTTCTTATGTTGTTTCTTTTTCCCAATTTGATGAATAGCTTCCATTGCCTGAGAGGAAGTATAACGTTCATCTTGAAGATATACTGGTATTGATGGAAATTGCTTTTCCAATGCTTCCTTCAACAATCTTACATTTTCGCTGATATGTGTATCTGTCCCATCTAAACGAAGAGGGTATCCAAGAACAAGCGCATCAATTTTTAATTTTGGTATTGTTTCGATTAAATAGCTCATAAGTTGAATCGACATAACAAAAGTATGCGGTACCGCAAGTATTCCTAAATCATCAGTAATGGCAATACCAGTTCTTTTTAACCCAAAATCAATTCCTAACAATTTTGCCATTCTCAAAGTTAATAAGAATTTGTCTTTTAGGACTTAAACAAAAGAAATAACTATTTTAGAAACTTTTTAATGTAAAATAGTTTCCATTCGTAATTTTATGCCTATCTTCGCGCCGTGGAAGAGAAAAAAATAGAGATTTTAACACGTGCATCTGGTGTCATTTTAAGACATGGCGTGCGAAGTGTTACCATGGATGACATCACATCGGAATTAGGGATTTCTAAGAAAACACTTTATCAGTATTTTTCAGATAAAGATTCTTTAATTAACGCAATCATCGATTTAAAGTTGGGAAACGATAGAGCAATTTGTCTTTCTAGCATTGAAAATGCAGAAAATGCTATAGATGCTTTATTCCTAATTAGCAAGTCTATTTGTGAAAATGTAGCAGCTGTAAACCCCACAGTTTTTTATGATTTAAGAAAACATTATCCAGGTGCTTGGCAAAAAGTGTGTGACCACAAAATGACTTTCGTTTATGATATGATTTTGAACAATATTCAAAGAGGAATTAAGGAAGGAATTTATCGTGAAAACATGAATCCAGAGGTAGTTGCAAGATTATTTGTCGCTTATGGCGATGTCATTATGTCTGGTGAGATTTTTCCATGGCCTGAATTTCATTACGACCAAGTATATTTTGAAACCACGAGCTTTCACATCTACGGAATGTCAAATAAAAAAGGAATTGAGTATTTAAATAAAAGAGAATTAAATGAATAAGTTGCTATGTTTTTTGTTGTTGTGTTCAACAACAATTTTTGGTCAGAATAACATGTCCTATAGTTTATTAGAAGCCCAAGATTTTGCGTTAAAGAATCACTTAAGCATCAAGAATAGTGATTTGGCCATTCAAAAATCCCAAGAACTTAAAAAAGAATACTTGGCAATTGGTTTACCACAAGTATCAGCAAATAGCGGTTTTAATAACTTCCTTAACTTACCCGTTCAAGTAGTTTCTGCTAAGTTTTTAAATCCAAATGCTAATGAAGGTGAGGTAGTTAGTTTTAAAGGTGGAACTGATTATAGTCTTTTAGGAAATGTTCAGGTAAATCAACTTTTATTCAATGGTTCCTATTTTGTTGCTTTAGCTGCTGCAAAAGCCTTAATAGATTTACAAAAAACACAAGCACTTCAAACGAAGGACGATGTTATATTTAACGTTTCTCAAGCATATCATCTTGCTGCAGTTGCAAAAGAGAACTTAAGTTTTGCAGATTCAATGCTCTTAATTACAGCTCAACTTCTAGAAAAACAAAAAAGTATTTTTGAAGTTGGAGTAATCACCCAAGAAGAAGTAGATCAAATGAATTACGCTTATTTAAGTGCAAAAAATGCTCAAGCGTCTTCAGAACTTCAGTTTAAGAATTCAATGGCATTATTAAAAATGGCGATGTTTTTACCTTTTGACCAGGAAATATCCTTAAAAGAATCAACATCTGAATTGCTGCAAAAATCTAATTTGAATTTATCAGGATTGCTTTCTAATAACTATACCTTACAAATTTTACAAAAACAAATCCTATTGGATAAATTGGATATTCGAAATAAAAAAATGGCGATAATGCCCATTCTTAGAGCACAATTCCAACATTCCTATGTAGCTTATCGCAATGAGTTAAATTTTTTCGCGAATCAGTCGTGGTATCCACAAACTTCTTGGGGAATTCAATTAAGCATGCCAATTTTTACAAGCGGTTCTGGACGTGCAGTTATTTCACAGTCAAAAATAAAATTGATGCAAGATGAAAATATCTTAAAAATTACCGAGCAAGCATTAAAAATGCAAGAAATAAAAGAAATGAATAATTTGATTGGAGCAAAGCAGAAACTGGAGTTGCAAAATGAGAATCTCAAGCTTGCAGGAAAAATCTATGCTAATTCGATACTTAAAGAGCAGATTGGAAAAGAATCGAGTATTGTTGTTACTCAAAAATACAATCAATTGATGATTGCCCAAACTCAATATGTTGGGGCAATGGTAGAGTTATTTCAAGCAAAACTTTCTCTCGATAAATTATACAATCAAATTTTAACAACAAAATAATACTAAACATGAAATTAATTATCAAACTGACTTACATTGTAATTTTGGCAGCATCTTTTTTGGCTTGTAGCTCAGAAGAAAAAAAGACTGTTTCAGAAACATCA
>RFSL01000082.1 GCA_009923965.1 Flavobacteriia bacterium
TTTATGTTGCTAACATTATTGTAACAAATTTTACAATATAAGTTTGGAGTGTATCTTTATTAAAAAAATTAAAATACATGAAAACTCTCCTTTCATTACTTTTTCAGTTTTATCTTTTTCAGTTTTATTCACAGCCCCTAAATTCATGGTCTGATGAGAAAATAATGGTGAAAAAAGCTTCAGAAGTAAGTACAATTATGAATGCAGAAATGATTTTTACAGAGCGTTGGGACATTCTTCCACAACCACAGTTTTGGAAACAGATTATGCTTTTATCTCCAGATTCGTGTTTAATAAACATAGCGGCAACAAGAGTTGTTCTGAAAAAAATGTCTAATAAAGATTGGAATAGTCAAAGTGAACTTGAAAAAGACAGCGTAAGACAGAATTTACGAAAAGAATTCGGACTAAGTAATTCTGATAGGATATATGTTACAACAGGAAAAAATGATTTCTTTAAATTCAAAGAAGTCTATCCATCTTTATCAAAAGGAGTCGCTGCATTTGAAAAATTTGGTGTTGATCCTTGGTATGCACAAGCAATTCTTCTTATTGAAAGTCCTGGTCAATTAAAAAAATCTATTTCTGGGGCCTACGGAGCCTTCCAATTAATGCCAAATGTTGCCCGTGCTCAAGGGTTAACTGTAAATAACACAATAGATGAAAGGGCGAACTTTGAACGCTGTGCTTATGGCTCTGCAAGATTAATTCAAAAAATTTGTATTCCAGAAGCCAAAAATATTTTAGCGCCTTATTCACTTAAATACAATGAAACTGATCTTTGGTTTCGACTTTTTGTTATGCATGTATATCATGCAGGAGCTGGAAATGTAGCAGCAGTAATCGCTAAAATTCAACCTAAAGAAGCTTCCCAGCAAATTATTTTAGACATGTGGCAAAATACCGGGGGAGGTTTTGGAAATAATTCGCAAAATTACACGCAACTTGCATTAGCTGCTCAACTCATCATTCATGATATGATTTATAAAGAATGTGATGAGATTTCTGACTGTGCATCTCGTTAAGCAGAAATAAATTTTATCGAAAGTGAATTGACACAATGGCGTGTATTTTTCTCAGTAAAAAACTCTCCTTCAAAAACATGCCCTAAGTGTCCGGTACAATTTCCGCAGATAATCTCAACTCTTCTTCCATCTGCATCTTTTACTCGTTTAACATTGTTTTCAAAGTCATCATCAAAACTTGGCCAACCACAGCCTGAATCAAATTTCGAGTTGCTACTATAAAGTGGATGCTCGCATCTTCGGCAAACAAAAATTCCATTCTGAGAAAATTTATTATACTCACCAGAGTTAGGATATTCTGTACCTTTTGATTCAATAATATACGATTCTTCCTTCGTTAAAGCATGCCAATTTTCTTTTTTCAATGTCATACACTCATTTTTAAAAATCCATTTTTAATAACAAGCTTAGACGGCAAATTGTTTGTGTATAATCCACCAGTTCCTAAACCCTGCGGTAAAATAATCGAATAATTTCCTGTAAACTGAGAAATTGCATTTAAGCCAATTGATGATTCTAAGGCAGAGGTAATCCACCACGAAATTGATCGTTCTTCCGCTAATTCAATCCATTCCTTACAGCCATAAAAGCCTCCATGTAAGCTTGGTTTAAGAACGATAAACTGAGGGCAGACAAAATCCAATAATGATCTTCGTTCTTCTCGGGTTGAAATACCGATTAATTCTTCATCCAAAGCCAGAGGCAGAATATTTTTTTTACATAAATAAGCTAGTTTTTCTAACTGTCCAGATTGAATAGGTTGCTCAATAGAATGAACATCTAAATCTTTTAACTGCAGTAATTTCTCCTCTATTTCATATGGTGAAAAAGCACCATTTGCATCAACTCGGATCGTTATTTGGCTAGCATTAAACTGAGCTCGGATTTTCTCAATTAAAGCTAATTCTTTATTAAAAGCAAGAGCGCCAATTTTTATTTTAATGGTAGAAAATCCTGCCTGAATTTTTGAATCAATTTGCTCTTGCATAAATTCCACATCACCCATCCAAACCAAACCGTTTATAGGAATTTGTGAAAGCCCTTCTGAAAAATTATTTTTATAAATTAATCCCTTCCCTCCATTCAGGAAATCTAAAGCTGCTGTTTCAAAACCAAAAATAAGTGAAGGATATTGCCGGAATCTGCTATAAAAAAGTTGGATATTTTCAGTAAATTCAACTGTTTTTAGTGAGTTTAAATCATTTATCTCTAGCTGATTTTCGATGAATTCAACTACTAAATTAATTAGAGCGAGATAGTCATTTTCATCTTTAAAATCTGGTGATAATCCAGGGATAATGCTGAATTCTCCTTGACCACAAGTTCCATTCTCGTCTGATATTTTTAATATCCACGAAGGTTTTTCTTTTAAAATTCCGCGACTTGTTCCACTTGGAATCTTAAAATTCAATACAATTTTATCAATGGAAGCTTTCATGACAATATTTTCCTAAGCATGATGATAGGGTTCATTTCTAATAATTGAAAAGGCACGATAAAGTTGTTCTAAAAAAATTAATCTAACCATTTGGTGCGAATAAGTCATAGCAGAAAGCGACATTTTAAAATTTGCGCGCTGGTATAATTCATTATCAAATCCATAAGCACCACCAATTATAAATGTTATACAATTCGGCATTTCCATTGCTTTATTCTCTAGCCATAAGGCAAATTTATTAGAGGAAAACTGCTGGCCATTTTCATCTAATAAGACAACAAAATCATTTGGTGAAATTTTACTTAAGAGTAAATCTCCCTCCTTTTTTTTTAGAACTTCTGTACTTATATTTTTTGGGTTTTTCACATCCGGAACATCAACTCGAAGAAAATTACAATAATGAATAATTCTATTTTCGTAAATCGTTTCTCCCTCTTTTAGATAGGCAAAATTAGTTTTACCAAGGACTAAAAACTTTATTTTCATGAGATTTCTAATGGTTTGGGTTTACCTAAAATGTGGTTTTTGTAACACTAAACTTTCTACACTAAACCTCCTATAATTTCTAGTTCTTCAAGTTCAATGCTGGAAAACATAAAAATACACCTTATTTGCGAAATTCACAACAACCAAATTTTTATCTGCTTAATTCGATTTTGAACTTCAAAAATAAATACGCTAACTTCACTAAATAAATTTGAAATCATGAGAAGTATATTTTTAATACTATTTTTAGTTTTTTGCAGAAATAGTTTTACTCAAAAATCAAATAATAGAAGCTATCTTGAATTAAATAGTGGTATAGCAGTATTTGAAGAATTTTCGTCTTTTGGACCAAGTGGAAGATTTTTTCCTGGAATATCTTTTTTAATTGGTAATCAGAGCTTTATTTTTCAAAATATCTTTTTTGAAAGCCAAATTGGACTGGCATTACCCTCTATTTTAACTGCAAAAATAGGTCTCGGATTTATAAATGAGGGAATTGGTGCTAGCATAGGAATGAGACTATATCCCACAATGGCTTATGCACAAATTCATTTGCCAACTAGCAATGGGCAATTCAATATTTCAGCAGAAGTATCCCCACTTACAAATAGTTCCTTTGAGTCTTATTCTTTGGGCGCAAGAAATATTTTCGCTCTAGGCTATCAATGGAATATTGGAAAGAGTAGAAAAAGATAAAAACTAATTTCTTGAGATTCCAACTAAACAGCTATAACAGCTTTTACGTCGGGCGCAGATATTTTTAAGGCTTCTTCTAATCCTGCTTTCAAAGTCATTTTGCTCATTGAACAATCACTGCAAGATCCTAATAAGTGAACTTTTACAATCCCATCATCTGTAATTTCTACCAATTCCATATCGCCACCATCAGCATGTAAAAAAGGGCGTAATTGAAGTAAAGCGGTGTTTACTTTTTCGGTAATACTAGCTATATTGATTTCAGACATGTCAATTCTATTTTTTAGTAGCTATTAGATTCTTTAATTCTTCTGTAAAGTTATGAACTAATTCATCAAAAGCACGAGAAATTGGCGTATTTTCTTGATAAACAGCAGGTCGACCGGCATCACCTGCTTCGCAAACACTTTGAACAAGAGGAATTGAACCAAGAAAAGGAACATTCATTCCTTGCGCCAAATTTTTTGCACCATCTCTTCCAAAAATATAGTATTTATTATCTGGAAGTTCAGCAGGTGTAAACCAAGCCATATTTTCTACAATTCCAATAACAGGCACCTTCAATGTGTCCATTTTAAACATATTAACACCCCTGCGAGCATCTGCTAAAGCAACTTCTTGCGGCGTACTTACGATTACAACACCATCTAAAGGAACAGCCTGCACAAGCGAGAGATGAATATCTCCTGTACCCGGAGGTAAATCAATCAACAAATAATCTAATTCTCCCCAATGAGCATCTGTAAACATTTGAGTAAGTGCTTTTGAAGCCATTGGGCCACGCCAAACAACAGCATTATCCTGATCTGTAAAAAATCCAATTGATAATAGCTTTACACCTTGTGCTAAAATTGGTTCAATCATTGAAATGCCATCAATATCAATCATTTTTGGTCTGTCACCAACAACATCAAACATAGTTGGCATTGATGGTCCGTAAATATCAGCATCAACAATACCAACCTTAAATCCTTTTTTCTGCAGCCCGCCCGCAAGATTAGAGGTAATTGTAGACTTCCCTACTCCACCCTTTCCAGAGGCAATCGCCACAATATATTTTACATCAGGAAGAATTTTTCTTCTCTTTTCTTTTGATTCACTCGGCAATCCTTTAACAATGCAATCTACTTCTAAAGCAGAACCAAAAACACGTTTTAAATTAAATGAAACTGCTTCTTGCATTCTCTTTCGAGCGTGAAGTGCTGGATTAGATACTTGAATTGATAATTCAATACGCTGCTCTAAGATTTTTAAATCTTCAATTAAATTCGAACTAACAATATCTTTTTTTAAATCAGGTTCAATTATATTTCCTAATACTCTAAGGACCTCTTCGCGATTTAATTCCATCTTATTTATTGTTTTTTTTTATTGATTTTACAGATTTATAAACA
>RFSL01000083.1 GCA_009923965.1 Flavobacteriia bacterium
AGAGCTGTAATAATTTTTCAGCAATTAAAAATGCACAAAACCAAAGATAGAAATGGTGTTTTAATTTACCTTTCCTTTGAAGATTCAAAGCTTGCAATAATCGGAGACGAAGGAATTAACAAACTGGTACCTCTTGATTTTTGGGAAAGCACAAAAAACACAATGATTACTGCCTTTAAAAAGAATGAATTTACGCAGGGAATATGTTCTGCAATATCAGAAGCTGGAAAACAACTAGCGTGTTTCTTTCCCCTCAAAGAAAATGATAAAAATGAATTGAGTAACGAAATAAGCTTCGAAAAAGAATGAAATATCTTTTAAGCATTATTCTCTTATTAGCAACAAGTAAAATCATTTTTGGGCAATTTCCTAAGACACTTTCACCTCCTAGACTCTACAATAATTTTTCTACTCTTAAAATTTTAAGCGCTACTGAAGAAGCAGAAATAGAAGCTATATTAGTGAAATTTGAAGCTGAAACATCCAATGAAATTGCAGTTATTGTTGTTGATGATTTAAATGATTTGGAGCCATGGGAATATGCCACAGAAATTGGAGAAGAATGGGGAGTTGGGAAAGCAGAGGAAGACAACGGAATAATTCTCCTTATAAAACCTACTGAAAAAACAAGTCGAAGAGAAGTTTTTATAGCTGTGGGTAGAGGATTGGAATCAGTTGTCCCTGATTTAACAGCAAATGAAATTGTTGAAAATGAACTTCTCCCAAATTTTAAAAATCAAGCATATTTTGAAGGTGTTAAGCAAGCTGTAAAAGTCCTTTCTGAATTATCAAAAGGCGAAAACAGCCACAATAAATACAGTAAGAAAAATAAAAAAGGAAAATTTTTATCAGGAATTTTTTCAGTTTTATTTATTTTAATCTTGGTTATCCTTCTTATAAAAAGAGGAGGTGGTGGAACGACAATTGGTGCAGCAGGGTTTATCGGTGGATTTGGTCGTGGTTTTGGTGGAGGTTACGGCGGTGGTAGTTCTGGTGGAGGTTTTGGTGGATTTGGCGGAGGTAGCTTTGGTGGAGGAGGTTCTGGCGGAAGCTGGTAATAAGTAATTAGAAAAAATAAACAGCTATTTTTAAACTCAAAGATTTAAAGCATGATTAAAATTATTATTTCAAGTATCTTTCTCTTATGTTGCATAAGTATAAGTGCTCAAAAAACCAGTACAATCGCTTTCTACAACGTTGAAAATTTATTTGATACAATAGATGGTACAAATGATGATGCTGAATTTCTTCCATCTGCTAAGAATGCCTGGAATAGTATTCGCTACATGGAAAAAATAAAGCACATTCGAGAAGTTTTAAACACTGCAGAAAAACCACTTATCGCAGGATTTTGTGAAATCGAAAACGCAGAAGTTGTCCGAGATATTTATATGAATCAAAAAGATTTTAAGTCCTATGCTCTGGTGCATCACGATAGTAAAGATGCACGCGGAATTGATGTTGCGATGATTTACGACAAGTCTAAATTAACTTTAGTATCTGATGGAATTATTCGCTTTGTCCTCCCTGGCGACTCACTACCAAGTTCTCGGGATATTTTATGGGCAAAATTTAAATACAAGAAAGAAATGCTCTTTGTCATGGTTAATCATTGGCCAAGCAGGCGCTCAGGAACCGATGTAAGCGAAGCAAAAAGAGTGAAAGCCGCAGAATGTGCAGATCGCTTTATCGATTCATTAATGAAGCAGGATCAAAATGTTAAAATCATCTTTATGGGCGACTTAAACGATTATCCAAGTGACAAAGCACCAAAAATAATCGAAAGTAAATTAACACCTATGATTATTAAGTCCTCTGGAGAATTTGGAGGCACCTACAACTACCAAGGGAAATGGGAAATAATGGATCATATTTTTGTTTCTAAAGGATTAAGTACTGGGAAAATAAAGCTTGTTCCAAGTTCAGGGAAAATCTACTCGCCAGCATTTTTATTAGATAAATACAAAGGGAATATTGTGCCTTTTAGAACATATGGCGGTGCAAATTACTTAGGAGGATACAGCGATCATCTGCCTGTTTCAATCAGTATTTCACTAAAATAATTATACTTTAAAATTCCAAGAATGGATATCTTCTGCCTTTCCTGTTTTAATATCACTGAGGTAATTCTTTATTTTATTTGATAAAGTTCTTCCTTCTAAAGGTGGCAACTCTAGTCGCTCATCACGGAAACCAATTATTAATATTTGTGCAATAGTAGCAGCAGTTCCAGCTCCAAAAGCATCTTCTAACGTTCCATTTCTTGCTGCTGTAACAATTTCTTCAACAGTAATCTTTCTTTCTTCAATTTCTACTCCCCAACTTCTTGCAATGTCAAAAACTGTTTTTTTCGTTACACCGCGTAAAATCGTATCAGCATCTTCGGAAGGTGATATCAACTTACCACCGATCTGAAAAACAATATTCATGGTTCCTGATTCTTCAATGTATTTGTGTTCTGCGGCATCTGTCCAAATTAATTGGTGAAACCCTTGCAACTGACATTGCTTTGCAGGATATAAAGAAGCACCGTAATTTCCGGCGGCTTTTGCTCTACCTACTCCACCAATTGCTGCACGCGTATAATACTCCTCGATTTTAACACGAACAGGCTCAGAATAGTAAACTCCAACAGGAGCTGTAATTACCATGAATTTATAAGTTTCGGAAGGCTTAATTCCTACTCCTTCATCCGTAGCAAATAAAAAGGGACGAATATAAAGCGAATAACCTTCATTGCTTGGAACCCAATCTTGATCTACTTCCACCAATTTTCGGATGGCTTCAAGAAAAATATCTTCAGGAACTGGAGGCATACACATGCGTTCTGCTGATTCCGCAAATCGTTTTGCATTCATTTGTGGACGAAAAATATTAATCTCATTGGATTCAGTTCGATATGCTTTGAGTCCCTCGAATATTGATTGACCATAATGCAAAGCTGAAAGTGCAGGATGCATTGGAATTGGAGCAAAAGGAACAATCTTCCCTACTCCCCATTCGCCATTTTCATATTCCATAATGAACATGTGATCTGAAAGAATCTTTCCGAAAGCTAAATTATCAAAATCAACTTGCGATATAGTGGAATTCTGTGTTTTTTCTACAGAAAATGAAATTGTGCTCACGGACATAGTTAAAAAATTGATTGCGAATATACTATTTCTAATTAAGCTTTCAAACTAATTTTTATTGCTTTTTGTTTTCCTTAACTTTACCAAATTAAGAAAAAAATTGAAGCAAAGCCGAGAAATATTATTAAAGTATTGGAACTATGACTCTTTCCGTCCGCAACAAGAAGAAATTGTGGATGATACAATCAATGGATCTGATGTACTTGCTCTTTTACCAACAGGAGGCGGAAAATCAATTTGCTTCCAAGTTCCTGGTATTGCCCGCGAAGGAATTACCCTTGTTATTTCTCCTTTAATTGCCTTAATGCAAGATCAAGTTGCAAATCTTCAGAAAATAGGTATTCGCGCTGAAGCTCTTACGAGCGGCATGTCGTATCGAGAAATAGACATATTATTAGACAATACTCGTTTTGGAGGTGTCGACTTTTTATATACCTCTCCAGAGCGCATTCAATCCTCTTTGTTTATAGAGCGATTCAAAAGTATGCAAGTTGGATTAATTGTCGTTGACGAAGCACATTGTATTTCAGAATGGGGACATGATTTCCGACCATCTTTCATGAAAATAAAGAATTTACGCGAATATCATCCGAATACGCCAATTCTTGCTTTAACGGCTACTGCTACAGAAAAAGTCAGAAAAGACATTATAGAACAGCTAGCACTAAAAAAGGCTATAATTCACGAAGCTTCATTTGAAAGAAAAAATGTCAGTTACGAAATTTTAAAAACCGAGAATAAAATTGCTCGCATGATTGACTTTTGCAAAGCGAATTCTGCAACTGGAATAATCTACTGTCAAACGCGAAAAAGCGTCAAAGAAATTGCACGAATTTTATTGGCTAATTCAATCTCTTCAGGTTTTTACCATGGCGGACTCGAAAACAATGAACGTCAAAAAATGCTCCAAAGTTGGTTGAAAGAAGATATTAAAATCATGGTGGCAACAAATGCTTTTGGAATGGGAATAGACAAGCCAAATGTGCGTTTTGTTTTGCATTACGAACTTCCACAATCCTTGGAAGCTTATTTCCAGGAAGCAGGTCGCTGCGGTAGAGATGGTGAATTAGCGCGAGCTATTGCTTTTGTTGAACCCAATGATACAATAGAGTTAATGCAAAATGTCGTACAGAAATTCCCAGAGAAAGAAGTTGTTTTCAATACCTACAAAGTCTTGTGTAATTATTTAAATGTAGCATTCGGTTCAGGAAAAGACGAAACATATCCCATCGATTTAAAAAGTATGTGTGAAACTTTTAAATTGGATTACGCACAGACGTATAATTCATTAAAAATTCTTGAATTAAACGAAAATATTCAATTTTCAGAAGGGTTTTTCCATCCAACAAAAGTCAAGTTTCTCGTTGACAATGCAGAATTGTATAATTTTCAAGTTAAGCACGAAAAATACCGAGCATTAACAACCTTATTGACACGCTCATATTCAGGAATTTTTGACATTAAGCAGAATATTTTCGAAGCAGAAATAGCAAAAAGAATTGGTATTTCTGAGCCTGAATTAAAGAACTATCTTGAAGCATTAAAGCTGAATGACATAATCGACGTAAATTTTAGAAGTAGTCTTCCAACCGTTACTTTTATACAAGAAAGAGTAAACGATCTTAATTTTGAACTCGCTGCAACAATTTACCACGACCGAAAGAAAAATGCAGTAAACAGAGTTGAAAAAGTTATAGAATTAGTAGAAAGTAAAGCATGTAGAGCAAAGCAAATAATCAACTACTTCGGTCAAGAAACAAGTAATTGCGGAATCTGTGATTGGTGTAAAAAAAATGAGTCTAAGGTTAAATTAAGTGAGAAATCTTTACAGGAATTCCTAAGAGAAGAAAGAACAATTGGCATTTGCGCTGAATATTTTTCTTGT
>RFSL01000084.1 GCA_009923965.1 Flavobacteriia bacterium
ATGTGGCTTTTAAAAGCGTGCTTACGCTTTATCTTTCCACTCCCAGTGATTGTGAATCGCTTCTTCGCACTGGATTTAGTTTTCATTTTAGGCATTTTTTCTTCTTTTTTTTGAGTTAAACAACTATATCAGCTTCTTTATTTCTTTTTTGAGTTGATCATTACGATCATTTTCTTTCCTTCTAATTTTGGCAACTGCTCTACTATCCCAACATCTGCTAATTCTTGCATGAATTTCAATAATAATATTTCTCCTCTATCTTTAAAAACAATTGAGCGACCTCTAAAAAACACAAAAGCTTTTACCTTGCTTCCTTCTTCAAGGAATTTCCTTGCATGTGTCAATTTAAAGTTAAAATCGTGATCGTCTGTGTTAGGTCCGAAACGTATTTCTTTTACAACTATTTTACTCTGTTTTGCTTTTAATTCCTTTTGTTTTCTTTTTTGGTTGTACAAGAATTTCTTGTAATCCATAATCTTACAAACCGGTGGTTTAGCATTTGGTGAAATCTCTACCAAATCCATATCTTGTGCTTCTGCCATTTCAAGTGCCGCTGCTAGCGTCAACACTTTCGGTTCTTCACCTTCATTTACCAAGCGGATTTCTTGTGCGCTAATTTTATCATTTATGCGGTGTTGCGCTTCCTCTTCTCTTTTTACAAACGGTTTTGAATTTCTTCTCATTAATATATTTAAAGTTCTACTGTCAATTCCTTATTAATAGCTTCCTGTACGATTTTTCCAAATTCTTCAAAAGAAACAACACCCATGTCTCCTCCTCCTCTTTGTCTTACTGATACTTGATTATTCGTAAATTCATTTTCTCCAACAATGAGCATAAATGGAATTTTCGCAAGCTCCGCATCTCGTATTTTCTTGCCTATTTTTTCATTTCGGTCATCAACAAGTCCGCGAATATCGGAATTATTTAGGAAATCTGAAACTTTTTCTGCGTAGTCGTTGAATTTTTCTGAAATTGGAAGGATAATAAATTGATCTGAAGTCAGCCAAAGTGGGAAATCTCCAGCACAATGTTCTAACAATACTGCAACAAATCGTTCCATCGAACCAAATGGAGCTCGGTGAATCATAACAGGTCGGTGTTTTTGATTGTCAGCTCCTGTAAATTCCAATTCAAAACGCTCCGGTAAATTATAATCAACCTGAATTGTTCCCAATTGCCATTCTCTTCCGAGCGCATCTTGCACCATGAAATCTAGTTTCGGGCCATAAAATGCAGCTTCTCCATAGGCAACAACAGTAGATAGGTTTTTTTCTGCCGCCGCTTCAATAATGGCATTTTCTGCCTTCTCCCAATTTTCTTCAGAACCAATATATTTCGAACGATCTTTTTGATCTCTCAAAGAAATTTGAGCTGTAAAATTTTGGAAATCCAATGTTTTTAAAACATAAAGAACAATATCGATTACTTTTTTAAACTCGTCTTTTACTTGTTCTTGCGTACAGAAAATATGCGCATCATCTTGGGTAAACGAGCGAACTCTTGTAAGTCCGTGTAATTCTCCTGACTGCTCGTAACGGTAAACTGTCCCAAATTCTGCAAAGCGTGCAGGTAAATCCTTGTATGAACGAGGTCGAGACTTAAATATCTCACAATGATGCGGGCAATTCATTGGCTTCAAATAAAACTCCTCATTTGGATCTGGAGTTTTAATTGGCTGAAAAGAATCTGCTCCATATTTTTCGTAGTGACCGGAAGTAACATATAATTCTTTATTTCCAATGTGTGGCGTAATTACCTGCTGATATCCCGCTTTTCGCTGTGCTTTTTTCAAGAAATTTTCTAAGCGCTCTCGCAAAGCTGCACCTTTTGGAAGCCAGAGAGGAAGACCTTGACCAACTTTTTGAGAAAAGGTAAATAAATCTAATTCTTTGCCCAATTTTCGGTGATCCCGTCTTTTTGCTTCTTCTAATTTCTCAAGATGCTCCGTTAACTCTGCTTGCTTGGGAAAAGTAATTCCGTAAATACGAGTTAGTTGCTTGTTTTTTTCATCTCCTCGCCAATATGCGCCTGCAATAGCGGTTAATTTTACTGCTTTTATAAAACCAGTATCAGGAATATGTGGACCACGGCATAAATCGGTAAAATTTCCTTGAGTATAAAAAGTAATTGTCCCATCTTCTAATTCAGACAGCAGTTCTAATTTATAAGGATCTTGTTTTTTCTCAAAATAAGCAAGCGCTTCAGTTTTTGATATTTCTTTGCGAATAAAAGGATTTCTTTCTTTCGCCAATGCTTTCATTTTTTCTTCAATTCTTGCTAAATCTTCTTCCTTAATAGAATAATCCATAAGGTCAACATCGTAGTAAAAACCATTTGTAATTGGTGGACCGATAGCCAACTTAATACCTGGATAATAAAATTCTAAAGCTTCAGCCATGATGTGCGCAGAAGAATGCCACATAGTAGATTTACCTTCTAAGTCAGACCATGTAAGTAACTGAAGTTGTGCGTTTTCTTGAATCGGTAAATTTGCATCTTGAACAAAGCCATCAACTTTTGCAGCTAATACATTTCGTGCTAAACCTTCAGATATGCTCAAGGCAACATCCATTGCAGAAGCACCTTTATTGTAATCCCTCACACTGCCATCTGGCAAGGTAATTTGAATCATTTTACTTTATTATAAAATTGAATTTGCAAAGATAGCTTTTTCAGTAAGAATCCCAAAGGAAATAGGAAAATTAGCTCAAAAATAGACTCTCTGACAGGAAACTCAGATTGAGAATAGTTTCTTATGAACCAATACTAGGTGTTTTTTTGAAAATAAAAATTGCTAAAATACAGGATAGATAGAGTAAGAACAGCTATCTTTGTCATTCCTATTAAAGAAAACGTTCTTTGGGGTCGACATTGGATTTGACAGCGATAGCGGTAGTCAAGTGTCAGCATGCAGAGGGTTGAGATGAACCTCTTAAATATCTTGTCTCGAACAATAATTGACAATACGTCATACGCACTTGCTGCTTAATTAACTGATAGTTAGTTGGCTTTATCCGATCGAAGTATAGTAGGTTGGACGAGTACTTCCGGTAAATTTCTGCCTGTTAGATTTACCAATCGGAAGTTCATCCCATCAGGCTAGCCGGTGTGATGTTTCTAAGCGCTGGTGAAACTTTAGAAGCTAAGTTGGGAGCTTGGGTGTTCTTGTCCGTCTCACAATCTAAAACCAATCAAGAAATAAGCATGTAGAAAGCTAGAGTATTCGTCGTTTGGACGAGGGTTCGAACCCCTCCGACTCCACGATTAAAATGCTTCTCGAAAGAGAGGCATTTTTTGTTTATAACTTTATGGGAGAAGCCTTATTCCTACTAAAGACTTACTTTAACATTCATTGTAAAACTATTTTACCCCCAGAAATCTTTTTTAATAAAAATTAGTTTGATTTAATTAAATAATTATTTTACAGCTTAAAGTATAATTTTTATATGTTTTACAGATAAATTATTTATTTTACAGAAAATAATATTATATTTACAGGTAAATTAAAAATAGATCTTATATGTCTGTCTCAATAGGTAATGTATGGTTGAAGGAAAACTTTAATTTACCTCAATTTTCATTAAATAGTACATCGTATATAAATAATTACGATAAAATAGAAATTAACACGAACGGAACTACTACTCGATTTTTCGGAAAAAAAATATGGATTGAAGTCCGAATCTCCACTAGAGCATATTGTCTTTTCTTTAAAACACGAAGAACTGAATTTAGGTTTATTGAAAGCTGTTTTTGAGCAGCTAAGTCTTTATGAAATTAAAGGATACATAGAAATCTCACCAAAAGGAAAATACGAACGAAAAATTGGTTTTCTATATGAGTTTTTGACAGATCAATTCATTCATTTATCTACTGAAATAACAGGTAATTATATTGACTTATTAGATGAGGAGAAATATGTTGCGGGATTGAAAATAAAATCTTTAAAATGGAAAATACTTAATAATTTATTAGGTTCAAAAGAGTATTGTCCAATCATACGAAAAACAAACGAATTAAAAGAGTTGTTAAGACTTGATTTCCCCAATGAAATTAAACAACTTCAGCAAAATTACCCACCAGCGGTTTTTAATAGGGCGATTAGTTATTTGTTTACAAAGGAAACAAGATCATCCTATGAAATTGAAAGAGAAATTCCTTCTCCGGATAGATTAGAAAGATTTATTGGTTTATTACAACAGGCAGGTGCTCAATCTTTAAATGAGTTGTTGGATGAAAGATCATTGATGTCTTATCAAAACAGTATTGTTGACCCTCGTTTTTCGGCAAGTGGTTTTCGTAATTTTCAAAATTATATTGGAGAAAATTCACCTAACTTTTCTGAACGGATTCATTATATCTGTCCTTCTCCAGAAAAAGTATTCCACACTTTCTAAGTTCTTTTCTTGAAATATAAATTCTGCCTTGTCTTTAAAATGGGCCAAAATATTTTCCAATGGACAAGCAGCTTCATCTATTACCCATGCTTTTTCAAATGAATCCCAAGTGCTGTTTCTAAGGGAAGAAAAAAGAGAGTAGATGTTCCTGTTGAATGGAAAGCTTGCATAATAGTAGGTTTTTAAACCAATTGTTTGGCGATTGAGGTAAATAATGGGTAGCATAAACTTATTTTTCTACTTAAGGTAGTGAAAAAACATGTTTATTTGAAAAAAAAGACTGAATTAATTATTAGCCCAAGGCAACATCTAGAATCATCATTACCACAAATCCACCAATAAAGCCAAGAACGGCAACATCTGTGTATTTATCGCGCTGTGTTTCTGGAATTACTTCCTCTACAACTACAAAAATCATTGCTCCAGCTGCAAATGCTAGTGCGAAAGGCAAAAGTGGTTCCATGTAAACAACAGCAACAGCTCCAATAACGCCAGCAATTGGTTCAACGATTGCTGAAAGTTGACCGTACCAAAAACTTTTAAAGCGTGATGCTCCAGCTCTTCTTAAAGGCATAGCAACTGCAAATCCTTCAGGGAAATT
>RFSL01000085.1 GCA_009923965.1 Flavobacteriia bacterium
AAAATTTAGGTTAAATATTAAGATGGACCATAAACTTCTACTGAAAGAGATAAGAAATAAAAAATTCGAGAAAATATATTTTCTTCACGGAGAAGAGCCCTATTTTATTGATGTTTTAACGAAAGCAATTCAGGATAATGCCTTAGAAGAAAGTGAGCGCGATTTTAACCAATCGATTTTATATGGAAAAGATGCCGAATTACTTGCTCTTATTAGCGAATTAAAATCTTTCCCGATGATGGCTGGACGAAGATTGGTCATTTTAAAAGAAGCACAAGATTTTAAAGCGATTGAGCTCTTAGACACGTACTTAGAAAATCCTGTTACTACAACAATTTTCGTTATTTGCTACAAATACAAAACGTTTGATGCACGCAAAAAAACATTAAAAAATGCGCTAAAAAATGGTGTGGTTTTTAAATCTGAAAAGGTGAAAGAATACCAATTAGCAGAATGGATTCAGCAAAATGTGAAAGCTTCAGGTTATGAGATGACATCAAAAGCCTGCATGCTAATGGTAGAATCCTTAGGGAATGATCTTGGAAGAATTGCAAAAGAACTTGAGAAATTAGAAGTTGTAATCGAAAAAGGTACAACTATCAATGACAAGCATATTGAGGAAAACATTGGAATATCGAAGGATTATAATGTTTTTGAGTTAACAAATGCAGTAGCGAATAAGGATAATTTCAAAGCTCTTAAAATTGTGGATTATTTTGATCATAACCCAAAAGCCGCAGACTTGGTCTTTGTCATTTCAAATTTATTTAAGTTTTTCTCTCAAATTATGCGGATACATTTTTTACCAAATAAGTCAAGAGAAGCTGTTGCGCAAGCACTCGGCGTACATCCTTTTGTTGCTGGCGAATTGACAAATGCAAAAAATAAATACGATCCACGAAAAATTGCTGCAAATATTGCCCTCATCCACGAATACGATTTAAAGTCAAAAGGTGTGGGAAATACAAGTTCCACTCAAGGAGAACTTATGCGTGAAATGGTTTATCAACTCATACACTAATGGCCCTATTTTACGCTTCTGATATCACTGATACTACAAAAACCTACACGCTTTCTGAAGAGGAATCAAAACATTGCATCCGTGTTCTTCGTAAAAAAAAGGACGATGAAATAGAATTAGTAAACGGAAAAGGCGGGCAGTTTTTTGCGCTAATTTGTGATGCCCACGAAAAACGATGTCAGGTAGAAATAACCTGCACAATTTTTCATTCTCCAAGCAAAGTAATTCACATTGGACTTGCGCCTACAAAAAATATGGACAGAATTGAATGGTTTGTTGAAAAAGCAACAGAGCTTGGATTGACAAAACTCAGTTTTTTGAGCTGCACGAACAACGAGCGCAATACTTTAAAATTAGAGCGCGTAAACAAAATTGCAATTGGTGCCATGAAACAATCCAAACGATTTTATCTTCCTGAAATTTGTGAACTTATTCCATTTAATCTTTTTGTTACCAATAATCCTGGGGGTTATATTGGACATTGCTATGAGTCCGAAAAACAAGGACTGGCAACACTGCAAAAAGATGCTGTTTTTTTAATCGGTCCGGAAGGAGATTTTACAGAAAAAGAGGTACAACATGCTCTGGAAAATAGTTATACTGCAATAGAATTAAGTGCTTTTCGCTTGCGGACTGAAACTGCTGCTTTAACTGCTGTTTTTGGACTGAATGCATAATTCTAATTATTGAATTTGCTCTCGAATATCTTTAATGTTAAACTGAATCATTTTTTTATCCTTGTACTCATTGGTTTCCAAAGTATAAGCCATTTCAAAAGGAAGTCCTCTTGCGACTTGATTTTCTTTAAGCGCCATATTAAAACCAATTGCATCGTAAATCAATCTTGAATTTGCTTGAGTAACTTTCAACTTCAAATGTGCTTCTTTCAAAACACGAACTTCAGTTGAATATAAATTTGAGGAATAAAATACGGGCTTCATATTTCCAGGACCATGAGGCTCAAAATCTTCAATAATTCGCTTCATTCTTGGTATAACTAAAGGTGATTCATTACCATGTATTTCGTTTAAATCGATCGAAATATCAAGAGCTTGAGTTGGAATTCTGTCTTCGATGGCTAAATTATTCTGGACATACTCTTCGAAGCGGACTTTAAAAGCCGCTAAATTTTCTAGCTTCATAGACATCCCTGCAGCATGCGTATGTCCGCCAAACTGCTCCATAAGATCTTCGCAAGAAAGTAGTGCTTTATACAAATCAAAGTTGCGCACACTTCTCGCAGAACCACTCACAATTCCCTCAGATTCTGTTAAGACAATCGTTGGACGATAATGCTTTTCAATAAGACGTGAAGCAACAATTCCCACCACGCCTTTGTGCCAAGATGGATCAAAAACAACGGTAGAACAACGAGTCGAAAAGCCAGGATCTTTTTCTATTTGTTGAAGTGCTTCTTTTGTAATTTGTTGGTCTAAACCTTTGCGCTCTGTATTATCCGAATTTATTTCTAAAGCCAAATGCTTTAATTCATCTAAATGACTAGAAATCATTAATTCTACCGCCATTTTTCCAGAACGCAGGCGCCCGGCTGCATTGATTCTCGGAGCGATAATAAAAACAACATCTGTTAAACTGAGTGGCATTTCTTTTCCTGCTAAATCCAATAATTCTTGAAAAGCTATTCGCGGTTTTGCATTTAGCAATTTCAAGCCATGGAAACAAAGAATTCGGTTTTCAGCAACAATAGGAACGATATCCGCTCCAATGCTAATTGCTACCAAATCCAATTCATTGAACAATTTTGTAAGCGGAATCTTACTTTTCTGCAAAAAACCTTGGAGGAATTTAAATCCTACGCCACAACCTGATAATTCTTTAAAGGGATAAAGGCAATCCTTTCTTTTTGGATCCAAAACAATACAAGCAGGAAGTTCCTCTCCTGGTTCGTGGTGGTCGCAAATTATAAAATCAATTCCTTTATCGTTTGCATATGCAACTTTATCGTTTGCTTTAATTCCGCAATCGAGTGCAATAATTAATGTTTGTTTATTCGAATAGGCAAAATCTATTCCTTGAAAACTTATTCCATAGCCTTCAGTATAACGATCTGGAATGTAGTATTCAATAGAAGGTAAATATTCCTTTAGAATACTAAAAAGCAAAGCAACAGCAGTTGTTCCATCAACATCATAGTCTCCAAAAAGCAAAATGCGTTCCTTGTTTTTAATTGCTTGCATTATTCTAGCGACTGCCTTATCCATATCTTTCATTAAAAATGGATCATGCAAATTGTTGAGGTCTGGGCGAAAAAAATCTTGGGCCTTTTTAAAGTCATCTATTCCACGTTGCAGAAGAAGTTCTGCAACAATTCTGTCGACTTTTAATTCCGCTCTTAAAGCTTCGATTTTAGATTGCTCTTGTCCGTTTTTAATGAGCCATTTTTTTTCCATTTTTAACTTATTTATACCTTAAGTTAATGAAAAATAGCAGAACTCGAGCAAGAAAAAGATATTTTTTAATTTATTTTAGAAACTTAATCGATGTAGCTTAACTTCAACATATTTGCACTTCCAAGATCCTCAATAGGCATTGATGCGATATTAATAACTAAATCACCTAATTTTAAAATAGACTGGTCTTTCATGGTCTGTTTAATGTCTGCAATTGTATGATCTGTACTTATTTTATTATTGTAATAAAAAGCACGAACTCCCCAAACTAAGCTCAATTGCGCAAGAATTTTTTTATTACTTGTAAAGACAAAAATCTCTGTGTTCGGTCTTTGTGAAGAAATTTTATAGGCAGTATAACCCGAAAAAGACATGGTAATAATTGCCGCTGCTTTAACGCGTTGTGCCAAACGACAAGCATTAAAACAAATAGAATCCGATATAAAACGACTTTGATTTTCCTTAGGAATTTCTTCCTTATGGTAAATTCCGCTGTGCGTCTCCATTTCTTTAATTATGTTGCTCATCGTTTTTATAACCTCAACAGGAAATTTTCCTATAGAAGTTTCTCCAGACAACATAACAGCATCGGTACCATCAAGAACAGCATTTGCAACATCATTCACTTCTGCTCGAGAAGGCGTCATACTTGAAATCATTGATTCCATCATTTGAGTAGCTACAATTACTGGCTTTGCGGAAAGATTGCATTTTGAAATCAACATTTTTTGAATAAGTGGCACATTTTGATAGGGAATTTCAACTCCTAAATCTCCTCTAGCAACCATCAAAGCATCACTTTCAGCGATAATTCCGTCAATGTTTTCCAATGCTTCCGGTTTTTCAATTTTAGCAATAACTTTTGCATGGTGTTTACGAGCAGAAATATGTTTTTTTAATTCAATAATATCGTGTGCAGAACGCACAAAAGAAAGTGCAATCCAATCAGCTCCATTATCGAGTGCAAACTGTAAATCTTTTTCATCTTTTTCAGTTAAAGAAGGTAAAGAAATTGAAGTGTTGGGTAAATTCACGCCTTTTTTGGAAGAAAGAATTCCACCTTGAATAATTTTACATAAAATTTCAGTTTTTCCATCTGTTGCAATTACTTCCAGCATTATTTTTCCATCATCCAATAAGATTTTTTCTCCGGATTTAACATCTTGAGGTAGTTTCACATAATTAATAGAAAAGCGCTCAGAATTTCCAACTATTTTCTCGACAAGAATTTTTATTTCCTTACCTACTTCCAAAAGAACGCCGTTGTTTTCCATTTCATTGGTGCGAATTTTTGGACCTTGGAGATCGGCAAGAATAGAAACATTCATTCCCATTTCAGCATTCAATTCTCTAATTTGTTTAATTGCAGTTAGATGGTCTTCGTAGTTTCCATGTGAAAAGTTTAAACGACACACATTTAGCCCTGATTCAATCATCTCTCGAAGTACTTCTTTTGAAGAAGATGCAGGACCTATTGTTGCTACTATTTTTGTTTTTTTCATTTCTTAGAATGTTAAATGTTCTGCTAGTTCAAATTCACTATTAGCAATT
>RFSL01000086.1 GCA_009923965.1 Flavobacteriia bacterium
GTAGTTCAGTTGGTTAGAATACATGCCTGTCACGCATGGGGTCGCGGGTTCGAGTCCCGTCCAGACCGCAAAACGCTTACGTTAAAAGCAAAGTCTATATGGCTGTAGACTCAGAAAACCCTAGAATGTATCAATGTTCTAGGGTTTTTGCTTTTAGGAGGAAATATTATTCTTTGATTAATTTAAGTGTCATTCCTTGATCACTATTTATTTTTAAAAAATAGATTCCATTTGGAAGAGAAGAAAAATCTTGTTTATCAATGTCTTTTCCGGCATATATATTTTTGCCATGAGCATTAACTAATTCAAAATAGTCGGTTTTGGAATTATTTTTTAAAATTAATTCTGAAGTAAATGGGTTCGGAAAGACATGTATATCATTGAGCTCATTTTCAAAATTAGAATTAGATAAAGTTCCCGGAATTCCTCTTACACATAACACATAATTAGCAGTCGTTTTAGAGCTATACGTACTTATTCCAAATTGTGTATTCAAATACCAAGCATTTGTAGTTTGATTGGGTAAACTTGTTGAACTCCAATAATTATTCACTCCAATTGATGGAAAAAAAAGAGGGTTTATCGATGGGTTTGTTCTACTTTCATCATTCAAGGATTGTAATTCTTTAATGTTTGGCAAGCGCCAATCTGAAAGATTTGATAACGCTAGGTTTTCGGCATACACTAATGCATTTTCCCAGTTTTGAGCTTGTGTATTCGGCGTCTTCTGCCAAACTAATTCCGTCAAATTATCTGTAATTGTGCCGTCTCCATTATCTGTAAAATGATTGGCGAGAGTAGTTGGCAAGGAAATATCTCTTACAGCGCGAACATGAAATCTCTTAATCCCTCCAGCGCTTATTGTCTCAGATTTTGGATGATTCCCTATTCCACCACCAGCATTCGTGCACCAAACTTTTGTTGTAGAATTTAATTCATAGGTATTTGTCCACCAATATTCTGCTGTACTTGCTGTAAAAAATGTAGTGTTCATGGCAGGATTGTTATTTTGATGATTTAAAATACTAAAACTTTCAATTGGATTTGGTAAACGCCAATCCGAAAATCCACCAAGAATTAAATTATCACAATATATTGTAGCATTTTCAATCGTCATTTCTCCACCATCAACTTGTTGCCACATTAAACCTGTTACATTATCCGTAATGGTTCCATTACTATTATTAGTATAAGATGGTGAATTAATCGTGTAATCATTGTCTTCGCCAAAAGTTGGAGTATAACTTGTAGTTTGACCTGTGTCTGGCAAGCGTTCTATTGTTTTGTTGTAGCTTTGCACAAAGGATGTTCTGGCAAGCATAAGAAACGGTATGACAAAAAGTGCCTTTTTCATCTTTAACATAAGTATATTAGTTTAGTTTTCTAATTTTTCAAGTATTTCTCTAAAAATTGATCTTGTTCCCAAAGCAGGTGAAAAATATTTTCTTTTGCAGCATAGCCATGACTTTCTTTTGGCAATAAAACCAAGCGAACGGGAGCACCCAGGCCTTTTAAAGCTTGAAAATACCTCTCAGATTGTAATGTAAATGTTCCTGGATTATTATCAGCATCACCATGAACTAATAAAAGTGGAGTTTTCATTTTTTCAGCATTCATAAAAGGCGACATTTCATTGTAAACAGTTGGAACATCCCAATAATTTCGTTGTTCACTTTGAAATCCAAAAGGCGTCAAGGTTCTATTGTAAGCGCCACTTCTTGCAATTCCACAAGCAAATAAATTAGAATGAGTTAATAAATTTGCTGTCATAAAAGCGCCATAAGAATGCCCACCAATCGCCACTTTTTTGCGATTTATATATCCTAAACTATCTACTGCATTTATGGCAGCTTCAGCGTCATCAATCAATTGCGACATAAAATTATCATTCGGCTCAGTTGTTCCTTCACCAATAATTGGGAACGATGCATCATCCAAAACAGCATATCCTTTCATAACCCAATAGACAAAAGAACCATAATATGGGAAGGTAAATTCATTCGGATTTTTATCATTTTGACCAGCAGAATTTTTATCCTTGAATTCAGCAGGATAAGCCCAAATTAATAGAGGTAATTTTTCTTTTTTTGCTCGATCATATCCAACTGGTAAATACAAGGTTCCCGTTAAATCAACACCGTCCTTGCGCTTATATTTAATCACTTCTTTATAAACATCTTTTATACTTTCAAAGGGATTGGCAAAAAATGTAATTTGTGTCAACTTGTCTTTTGCTTTAATATTTCTAAAGTAATAATTTGGATAATCATTTTTAGATTGAATCATAACCAAAACTTCTCCTTTTTTAAAATCTTCAATCCCCAATAAATCCTCTTTTTTATCTTTTATTTTCGAAGTATAAAGGCGTTTTGATTTCAATGTTTCTAAATTGAATTCGTCGATAAAAGGAAACTGCCCATCTTTTGTATTTCCGTCACCAATGAGGTAAGTATTACCATTTTCAATGACCAAAACTTCGCGGTTAAACTGATTCTTTTTAGTTTCAAAATTTCCGGGATCAGCATAAATATCCTGCGAATTCCGATCGAATATAATTTTAGGCGCTTGACTTGGATTAGATGGATTTATAAGATACGTTTTCGTATTTCGAGTATCATACCAATCATCATAAACAATCGCCAGATTTTCATTTCCCCAAATCATTCCACTGAAACGCTGTTGTATTTTAGTGATGGAAGTAGCTTCACTTGTAAAAGGAGCATCCCATTGAAAAAGTTCATCTCTAAAAGCAACTTTAGTTGCTTGATCGCCTTCATCCAAAGCAATAACATAGTTTAATGTTGACGGTTTATCTGAACGCCAGCTCATATTTCGCTTTCCTTTTCGCACAGATGAAAAACCTTTGGGCATAATTTCAGTTAATGGAACTTCGTTTACTACTTTAATTTCTTTTCCTGAATTATCGTAAACAGTTGTTGTTTGAGGAAAGCGACTCAAGGGAACAATATAGGAATAGGGTTTTTTAATGGTTGTTAAAAGCAAATAATTTCCATCCGGCGAATAACTTTCTCCAGTATAAATTGCTTGTGTCTTAAATAATTCTAAAGCGCCAGAAAGCGAAACCTTATATAATTCAGAAGTAACAAGCGCATCAAAATTATCTTCATCCACCTTGTTTTTCAATAAATCAGGATAGGTTCTATTTTGTGATTTTGAGCCATCACTTAACATAACCGTTGGACCTTTTGGCAAATCTTTTTTTACATCAATTAAAGCAGGTCGATTTTTTGGGAGAACTTTTACTAAAAGAGTTTCGTTGTCAATCATCCAATTATAGGGACTCCCTAAATTAGCATTTAAGTTATCTTCAGTGATTTTTTTTGCCTCAGCTGAAACAACATTAATAAACCACAATTCAACTCCTGTATTTGTAGTATTTGTAAATGCAATTTTCTGCTCGTTTGGGGACCAAGAAATATTGGCTATTTTCGGATTATTCGGCAAGCCACTAACTTGAACCTCATTTTTATTACTAATTTTTCTAATTTTTAAATTATTGATGTACGATATCGTACTTGAAATATTGGTAATTGGGTTAATGCGTAAACCTCCTAAGCGAATTTCTTCTTGATTGAGATCATCCAATGTTTTATACGTATTTCTGTAACTCAAGAGCATGAACTCTTTTTTCGTATCCATAGAAACTGATGGTACTCTCTCAAAATCAGCTAATGCAAGTATTTCTTGCGAAGGCACGCGGTAATTCATATTTTCTTGTGCTTTGGTTGAAAATACAAGTAATAAAAAAAATAGGAAAAAAACTGATTTCATAAACTTAGATTTAAAAAAAATAAAATTTTACTAAAGTAAGGATTTGTTGATTGTTGAAAATAAAACGCTATAGTTTTTTATTGACATTGAAATCTAAAATCCTACACACATATTTTATTCTCATTCAATTATACTTAAATAGCCTTATCTTTGCGTCAATTTTTAGAAAGGACCAAAATTTATATGAAACGCATTAACGAATACAAAAAAATATTTCAAATTGAAAAAGAAATTGAACTTTCTGCATTGAAAGCAACTTATCGTAAGTTGGTAAAGGAATGGCATCCAGACAAGTTTCAAGACGGAGATCCACTAAAAGAGGAAGCCAGTATTAAAGGTCGGCAAGTTGTAGATGGTTATCATTTTTTGGTAAGCATTGCTCCAGAAACGATAGCTGCAAATTTATCAGAGTATTCCACAACTATTAATGAATGTGGAATTGCAGATTTTAAACACAAAGGACTCTTATTGGAAATTACATTTACTGATGGTTCTTGTTACGAATACTTTGGAGTAAATGCAAATGTTTATAAAAAACTAATCAATTCAGATAAGCAAGTTCGTTTTGCCAAACGATTTATTTACGATAATTACTTGTATCGAAAATCAAAAAAAGCAACGGAAGGAGAAGGGTAAGGGCCGCGGAATAATAAGGAAGTTCCTTTTTTTGCCACTTTACTTATTTGATCAAGAAAAAGCGGCGATAGCTTTATGAAATCGAGCTTTTAAGCTAAAAAATAACTTACTTTATTCTCTTATACAGCGGACATTGAAGCCCATGATCCAACTGGTGCTTCGATTTACTAGCGTTCCTGACTCGTATGGGCACGGTCGATTTTCATCAAAGAATAAACTCACATAAGGCGTAGACTCTCCAACTGGTGATTGATACGCCCAGAAACACATTTCACTGCCAAGTCCACCACAGCCAACATCTCTCCATCCGGCTGGTTGAAAATTTAATCCAATAGTATTGTTTCCAACATAACCATTCGTCCAACCTTCTGAACTGAAAGCATCTATTAAGTTCCTTTCCGATAGGAATAGGTGGTTTTCCAATGTTCCCCAGTCTCCTTCTGTTGGCAAGCGCCATCCTTCTGGTGCCAGTCCACGAGGGTCATTTAGGGCA
>RFSL01000087.1 GCA_009923965.1 Flavobacteriia bacterium
TTTTTTCCTTCAGGACTTAAGTAAATTTGAGCTAAGATAAGTTCCTTAACAGGTGGTTTAAAAATCATTCCTGATAATGTAACTTCAATTTCAGTTTGACCAAAGATGTTAATAGAACATAAAAGAAATAAGCTTATTAAGATTTTTATTTTCATGATATTTTAGTTGATAATTTCTGCAATTTCTTCTTCGAGTGCTAAACCGCGAAGATCTTTACCAATTATTTCCCCTTCTTTATTAATCAAAATTGTGTGTGGAATTGCTTCAATGGAATATAAATTAATCATAGATGATTCCCATCCCAATAAATCGCTTACATGATTTGGCCAAACAAGCCCATCAGTTAAAATCGCATTTTTCCATGCATTTATATCTTCATCTAAAGAAACTGAAAGAATAGTAAATTCTTTATTTTTATATTTATTATAAAGTCTCACTAAAGTTGGGTTTTCTTTTCTACAAGGGACGCACCAAGATGCCCAAAAGTCAATTAAGACAATTTTTCCTCGTAGCTCGGACAGCTTTACTGTTTTTCCTTCAGGTGTATTTAAACTAATTTCAGGGGCTTGAATTGTACCATTTTTATTTCCGGAATATTGACTGTAAGCATTTTCGATATCTTCCACTTGCCTTCTAAATGTTTCTGCAACTGTTGTATTAGGGTAGCTTTCTTCAAAAGCCTGAGCAACTACTTTTAGTATTTCCAGGTTGTTTAGGTCCCAATTATCGAAACTAGAACTTGGAAATAGTGAGCCAGTCATAACGATATTAAATGGATTTGATGGGCTATCTAGGATTTTAGTTTGTGTTACAGATTCTAGTTTATTTTTAATTTTAAGGAATTGAATATTGAGTTCTTCGATTGAAACACTTCCTTCCTTCGCTTTTAAATTTGCCTGTTCTAACTGAAATTGTTTCATTAATCGGAGGTAATCGTTCATTGAACTACTCCATTTTGTTCCTGAAGCATTTGGCTCTGTTCCAAAATTACTGGCAGAGCAATTGATTGTCAGTTCATCTCCTGGCACCATTGTTACAGGAATTACATTTTGGGGATTTTCACCAACTCTAAGTAAATAATATCCAATACTTGGTATGTTACCTTCTAATTTAAAACTTCCTGAAGCAGAAATAAGGGTGTCAGCAATTGAAATTAATCCTCTATCACTAGGCGCCTCTAAGTAAATCCTTAAATTTTCTGCACCTTTTATCTCTCCTGATACAGAAAAATTTATTTTTAAGGGTTCAATATTGTTTTTTGATTTACTCAATATCCTATAGCTAGTTGTACCTATAACACATATTAATGCTATAATTAGGCCGGTTTTGTATTTATATAGGAATTCCTTCATTTTTATTGTTCTAGCATTTGTCTTAACAAGCTATTTGCAATTTTCGGGTCTGCTTTACCATTAGAAATCTGCATTAATTTCCCCATAAAGAAACCAGTTAATTGTTTCTCACCTTCTTTATAACGTTCAACTTCTGCTTTATTTTCTTCGAATACTTTAAGAATGAAATTTTTTAAAGTGTCCTCGCTTGAATCTTGAATTAAATTTAGTCTTTCAGAAATTAACAAAGCTGGTTCTTCGCTTCTTAACATTTCTGGAAAAATTTTCTGAGATGCAATAGAACTTGAAATTTTCCCCTCATCAATAAGTTTAATCAATGAAGCAATTCGCTCAGCATTTAGTGGGAACTCATCTATTTCTTTTCCAAATTCATTTAAATATGATTTTATATCACCCATAATCCAGTTTGCTGCAGCTTTGTAATTTTTAGTGTGACGAATTAATTCTTCGTAATACAAGGCAATTCCTTTATTATCGGTTAAGTTGTAGGCGTCGTATTCAGACAAACCAAATTCTTTAGTGTATTTCTCAAAAAGTTCGCGTGGCAAAGTTGGCATATCCTTTTTTATTTCGTCAATCTGCTCTTGTTTGATAAATAAAGGCTGTAAATCAGGTTCTGGAAAATACCGGTAATCATTTGCAGCTTCTTTGCTTCGCATAGAAATTGTAATTCCTTTTAACGCATCAAATCCTCTTGTTTCTTGTGAAAGCTTTCCTCCTGATTCAAGTACTTCTATTTGGCGTGTTATTTCAAATTCAATCGCTCGCTGCACATTTCGAATAGAATTCATGTTTTTAACCTCGACTTTCGTTCCAAAAGCATCTTGCCCTTTAATGCGTACAGAAATATTTGCATCACACCTCAAAGATCCTTCTTCCATATTTCCGTCACAAATATCGAGGTAGCGAACTAATTTTCTAATTTCACTGACATAATTATAGGCCTCCTGAGAACTTCTTAATTCAGGTTCTGACACAATTTCAAGTAGGGGAGTGCCTGCTCTGTTTAAGTCAACTAAAGTATCATAAACATCAACATCGTGTATGCTTTTTCCAGCATCTTCTTCCATGTGAATTCGTGTAATATTTATTTTCTTTTCTTGATTTTCTTCCGTTCGAATTACAATACTTCCACCGGTACAAATTGGTGTGGTATCCTGAGTAATTTGATATCCTTTTGGTAAATCAGGGTAAAAATAATTTTTTCTTGCAAAATGTTGTTCGCGCGCGATAGTGCAACCGCAAGCTATTCCCAAACGAATTGCAAAATCAATCGTTTTGGAGTTCATCTTTGGTAAAGTTCCGGGATGTCCAAGTGTTATTGCACTAATATTCGTATTTACTTGCGCTCCGTATTCATTTACATCGTTGGAATACGCTTTAGTTTTGGTCAACATTTGCGCGTGAACTTCTAATCCAATTACTGCTTCGTATTTATCGCGTACTTCCTTTTCCATTTTTTTATATTCGAGAAATCAATTCTTTCATTATTAAGGTCATCTTTGGTTCTTGTTTACCCGCAACTTCAATTACATCTTGAACACTTACTTTTTGAATTTTTCCAGGAACTCCTAAATCTGTGATGATTGATATCGCAAAACAAGGAATATCCATGTGTCGAGCTACTATAACTTCAGGAACAGTCGACATTCCAACTGCATCAGCTCCTGTATTTCTAACATATTGGTATTCTGCTGGCGTTTCTAGTGTTGGACCTGTTAATCCGGCGTAACATCCTACTGCAATTCTAATATCGTTTTCTTTCGCAATTGTCTGCGCCAAAGCAATCATGGTTGAATCATAAGGTTCGCTCATATCTGGAAATCGTGGTCCTAATTCATCAAAATTTTTGCCGATAAGAGGATTTCCAGGAAAAAGGTTAATGTGATCGTTTTGAATCATAATTTCCCCAACTATAAAATCTGGGTTTACACCTCCTGAAGCATTGCTTACAAAAAGTCGTTCAATTCCCATTAATTTCATAACTCTAACAGGAAATGTAACTTGTTGCAAAGTGTAACCTTCATAATAATGAAAACGACCTTGCATTGCTACAACTTTTTTTCCGCCTAATTCACCAAAAATTAATTTTCCCGAATGACTTTCTACTGTTGAAACAGGAAAGTTAGGGATGTCCTCGTAGGGAATTTCATCGATAATATTTATTTCATTTACTAATCCTCCTAAACCAGTTCCAAGAATTATTCCAATATTTGGTTGAACGTTGGTTTTTGAGCGAATATAAGCTGCAGATTCTTTAAATTGCTGTAACATATTTTTTTATTAAAAAATTAAATTCATCTTCATTTTCAATCTTTAATTCAATAGGCAAATAATACCAAGGATAGTTCTCTAATTCGTCAGCTGTTAATTTAGTTTGAAGACGAACATAATCTTTTTCAGTCGTTATAATTGCTGCATTCTCTAGTGCAAAAGTATTAAATTTTTGGTGGATTTCCTTTATATCGGAGGAATCAAAATTATGATGGTCAGCAAAAAGAAGTACTTCCACTTTATACTTTTTGCGAAGTTCAATAATTAGGGTTTCTGGTTGAGCAATTCCACAAACTAATAAAACTGTTTCAAATGAAGTTCTTTTTGCGCCAAAAGAGATCAATTCACCATATTCTATTGAACTAAAAAAAATGGGTTTTGAATATTTTTGCATGCATTCTATAATCCTATTTTTATGAGCGGCTTCAATTGATTCGGGACATTTGGTAATAACAATACAATCAGCTCTTTTTGCGCCACATCTCGCTTCTCTAAGGTTGCCAACAGGAAGAAGAAAATCACTTGAAAAAATTTGCTGAAATGGTGTTAGAAGAATAGAAAATCCGGCATTTACTGATCTATGTTGAAAAGCATCATCGAGTAATAAGATGGAGTTTTTAGTCTGTTTTTCAAGAAGTTTACTTGCTCCAAGACTTCTTTTTTCTGCAACAGCAACTGTAATATCTGATTTAAAGCGTTTCTTATAGAGCAGTGGCTCATCTCCAACATCATCAGAAGTAGAATCTTCGCTTACTTCTTTGTAGCCAGCTGTTTTTCTGCCATATCCACGACTTAAGATTTGAACTTGGAAATCATTTTTTAATAAATTTGTCAAGTAAATAGTCATTGGTGTCTTACCACTTCCTCCAACTGATAAATTTCCAATACAAATTGATGGTTCTTGAAGTTTTTGAGATGTAATAATTCCCCAATCGAAGAAAAGATTTCGTATTAAGGTAATGATATAATACAAAAAAGAGAATGGAAATAGGAAATACCGAAATAAATTCATCTAGCGAATTTACAAAGCATTCTCTTAATTTACATGATAATCAGATAATTCTTGCTCGTCGGCATAATAAAAAACTCTTATTAGAGCAGTATCGTTTAAGAAATCAATCTTTCCAATTTCAAAGCGATTAATAGATAAGCCAGTGCGCTTTTCTAAATCTGCTTTCATTTCTTCATATTTATCTGGTGTTATAAGATCTATTCGCTCATAATTGATTGTTTTTCGAGTTTCGTGC
>RFSL01000088.1 GCA_009923965.1 Flavobacteriia bacterium
AGTATTTTAAAATACGAATAGCCTTCATTTGCTCTTCAGCTTTTTTTGGATCATTCCAAAATGATGGATCTTGCGTTTTTAATTCTGCCTCTTTTAAATGCATGCGTTTCTCATCAATTTTAAGATAAGATTGAATTGCGGTAACTCGATTTATTAAATCTTTGAAATTTTCAATTGTCATGATGCAAATTTAAGTATTATCATTTCATAAAGAGTTTATAAAATTGGTCTTTTGAATTAACAAAATAATTACATTTGTAAAAAGATTCTTAAAATGAATGTGCCTGCTAATTTAAAATATACCAAAGACCATGAATGGGTTCTAATTAATGGTGATGAAGCAACAATAGGTATTACTGAATTTGCACAAAGCGAGCTTGGTGATATTGTATTCGTAGAAATTGAAACTATCGGTGAAACAATGGAAAAAGAGGCTGTTTTTGGGTCAATTGAAGCAGTTAAAACTGTTTCTGATTTATTTATGCCGCTTACAGGAGAAATATTTTTATTTAATGAATCCTTAGAAAATAATCCAGAATTAGTGAATACAGATCCTTATGGTGAAGGATGGATGATTAAAGTAAAATATAGTAACATAAATGAACTAGATGCATTATTAGATAAGATAGCTTATGAAGCACTTCTTAATTAAATAAATGTTTTGTAAATTAAGTAATTTTAAAAAAGATGGAAAATAAAAAAAGTAACGAAGCAGACTTAGAGCCAATTCGCTCAAGTTTGTTTATGGTCGGTCTTAATTATATAGCAGGTATAGTACTTGCAGCATTCACCTTCCAAACAATCAGTGGTGATAATGGAATGGGAGAATTAAATGAGAAATCTGCTGAAAATGTTTACCAGCAAGAAGAAAAAAAGGAAGAAACTCCTCCACCCCCAGCTGCAACTGCACAAGTAAATGCTCCACCTCCAGTAACGGAGAATATTGTCGAAAGAGAAAATACAGAAGAGGAACCAATAACTGTTGTTGAAGTGCCACCAGTTGTTGAAGTTGCTGAGGAAACTATTATTGTTGAAGAAGAAATTATTGAATTTCCAGATGTTGAAGCTGAATTTATTGGTGGAGCTCAAGCAATGATGAAATATATTCAACAAAATATTCAATATCCTCCTACATCTATTGAAATGAATGAACAGGGAAAAGTTTATTTATCCTTTGTAGTAGAACCTGATGGAACGATTTCGAATGTAGCAATTGAAAGAGGCGTAAGCAAAGATATTGATAACGAAGCAAAAAGAATTGTGCGCAGCATGCCTAAATGGTTGCCAGGAGAAGGAAAAGGTAAAAAGGTGCGTACAAGATGTAGACTGCCCATTAACTTTCAATTGGGATAGACATTCAAGATTACCAAGTCCAACATTCTTTACAGGTCAATGATTCAACTTTAGTTTCTAGTTTGTCATCTAATTTATAGAAAAAATCTATTTTTGATAATTTCTCTAAGGAATCTATTGTAACCACAAAACTTTTAAGAGGCAGTTTAGAACCTTTGTTTGGTAAAACAAATGCAATGGATTTAGATTTCTCCTTCTTAAAATCCAATATTGCTTTATAATAATATTCAGGAACTGCCACAGAATTAGGACCAATAGTGGCCAGTTTCTTTTCATTTTTAGATGGGAGAATTGGACCAGTAACAATTAGAATTGAATCGTTTTCTAAAGCCCAATCACGTACTTTTTCTTCAAGTTTTTTCCAAACACCTCTATTAAATGCAGGTAATTGAGGACTCATATTACTGTAATAAAATGACTCTGACATTGCTTTTTCTGACCATTTCATATCTGCTGCAGGCGCAAGATGACCACGATCGTAACCACTTTTTGCGTAATCTAAATTACTTGCTGATCCTGAAGAAACAGATGGGTCTTCCCTGAAATTATCTGATCGATTAAATGTTCCGACAAGTTCTTTATTATTTAGAACATAAGCAATCCATTTTGCTTGTTCATGTTCTTCGCTGTAAACAAATGAGTAACCTGCGTGATGAATTATCTTTTCACCCTTTAAAACTAAGGGGATTTCCAAAGAGAGCTCAGATTGTTTATTATTCTGAGTTTGCTCTATGAATCTAAATGAAAAAACAAGAAGTAGAAACACAAAAACAGAGATAATGGAGCTAAACTTCATTCTCCTAAGTTACAAGAATTTTCTACACATCAATTTTTGCATATTTAGCATTCTTTTCGATAAATTCTCTTCGAGGTGGAACATCATCTCCCATTAACATTGAGAAAATCTGATCGCATTCTGCCGCATTATCAATTGTAACCTGTCGTAGTGTTCTACTCTCAGGATTCATTGTAGTTTCCCAAAGTTGCTCGGCATTCATTTCACCAAGACCTTTATAACGTTGAACATTTACGGAAGATTCACTACCCGCACCTTTTAAATCATTGATTAATTTATCCCGCTGATCTTCGTTCCAAGCGTAATCAGATTTTCCTCCTTTTTTAACTTGATATAAAGGTGGAGTTGCAATATAAATATATCCATTCTCAATTAAGACTTTCATAAATCTGAAAAAGAACGTTAAAATTAAAGTTTCAATATGCGAACCATCAACATCGGCATCACACATAATAATAATTTTATGGTAGCGTAATTTTTCGAGGTTAAGTGCTTTAGAGTCTTCTTCCGTTCCAATTCTTACTCCAAGAGCAGTATACATGTTTTTAATCTCTTCATTTTCGAAGATTTTATGCTGCATGGCTTTTTCAACATTCAAAATCTTTCCTCTCAAGGGCATAATAGCTTGAAAATGACGGTCACGACCTTGTTTTGCAGTACCACCCGCCGAATCACCCTCGACAAAATAAATCTCACAAGCAGCAGGATCTTTTTCCGAACAATCGGCAAGTTTACCAGGAAGTCCAGAACCCATTAATATACTTTTGCGCTGAACCATTTCTCGAGCTTTACGAGCTGCATGTCGAGCTTTCGCTGCTAAAATTACTTTCTCAACAATTAATTTTGCTTCTGCGGGATGTTCTTCTAAATAAGCAGATAACATTTCAGAAACTGCTTGACTTACAGGTGCTGTTACTTCTCTATTTCCTAATTTAGTTTTAGTCTGGCCTTCAAATTGTGGTTCCTGTACTTTTACAGAAACAACTGCAGTCAAGCCCTCACGAAAATCATCTCCATCTATTTCAATTTTTTCGCGGGCTAATATCCCTGAATCTGTAGCGTATTTTTTTAAAGTATTTGTCAAGCCACGACGAAATCCTGATAAATGTGTTCCTCCCTCATGCGTATTGATATTATTTACATAGGCTTGAATGTTTTCAGTATAAGAAGTATTGTATGTCAAAGCAACTTCCACCGGAATATTTTCTCTTTCACCTTCAAAATAAATTACATCACTTATCAAAGCTTCGCGGTTGCGATCGAGGTACTGTGCAAATTCCCGCAAACCACCTTCTGAATGATACGTGGTAACAGCTGCAACTCCCTCATCGTCTAAATCGCGTAAATCTGACAATGTAATTGTAATTCCCTTATTCAAAAATGCCAACTCACGCATACGTGCAGCAATAATATCAAAATTATATTCTGTAGCTTCAAAAATTGTTGCATCTGGCTTGAAAGTAACTTCTGTTCCAGTTTCATTTGATTCTCCTACAACTTTAACATCGTATAAAGGTTTCCCAATAGAGTATTCTTGTTGAAAAACTTTTCCTTCTCTTCTAACGGTAGCTTTAAATTCAATAGAAAGTGCGTTAACACAAGAAACACCAACTCCATGTAATCCACCAGAAACTTTGTAAGTGTCTTTGTCGAATTTTCCACCTGCGTGCAAAACTGTCATTACAACTTCAAGAGCAGATTTTTTCTCTTTAGTGTGCATTGCCGTTGGAATTCCACGACCGTTGTCTATAACCGTTATGGAATTATCTACATTTATTAAAACTTGTATTGAATTACAATATCCTGCTAAGGCCTCATCAATTGAGTTATCGACAACTTCATACACTAAATGATGCAAACCTCTCGATCCAACATCTCCAATGTACATTGCAGGGCGTTTTCTAACCGCCTCTAAACCTTCTAAAACTTGGATATTATCCGCAGAATAATTATCTCTTCTTTCTTCTTCAGCCATAATAGTATTTTATTTAAGCTTCTATTTTTATTCGAAGCATAACAAAAATAAGAATTTTGACTGATTTAAGAGGTGTATAAAAATTGTTGAAAGCCTTAACTTATCAACAAAATATTCACTTTTTATCTATTTATTGATCCATTCAATAATTGAGGCGTCGTTTGGTGAAGTAGAAGGTGAAATTACGCGAACCAAATAGCCATTTTCATCCAATAAATATTTTTGGAAATTCCATTCTACTTTATTATCCTTCAATCCATTTAGACTTTTTCTAGTCAAGAATTTGTAAACTGGATGTATCTTTTTCCCATTAACAGAAATCTTAGCCATCATAGGGAAAGAAACACCATAGTTTTTTTTACAAAATTTTGCAATATCCTCATTCGAGCCCGGTTCTTGCATTAAAAAATCATTTGAGGGAAAGCCTACAATCACAAAATTTTTCGACTTATACTTAGTATACAATTCTTCTAATTTTTCATATTGAGGGGTTAAACCACAACGAGATGCAGTATTTACAACCATAATTTTTTTCCCTTTAAGTGATGAAAAATCAAATTTATTGCCTTCAATGTCTGTTACCACAAATTGATGAATAGACTCAGTAGTTGAGGAGGAAGATAATAGCATAGTACTTAAGATAAAAAATAAAAAAGTTTTCATAAATAGATTTTAGTAATTCAACAAAGAATTCTTTTTAAAGTTCTAGATTTTTGGAACATTATTTGTAAAAATACG
>RFSL01000089.1 GCA_009923965.1 Flavobacteriia bacterium
ATGAAAGTTAACGATGCTTTTAATTAATTTATGAATAAAATAACTGCTGCTATTACGGGCGTTCAAGGATATGTTCCGGAACATGTTTTAAGCAATGAAGACCTCACTAAAATTGTTGACACTTCTGATGAGTGGATAACAACACGAACAGGAATTAAGGAACGAAGAATCATGAAAAATGGCGCTTCTTCTGATATGGCAGCTGAAGCTGTGAAAAGTTTACTAAAGAAAAAAAATATAGATCCACTCGAAATTGAGTTAGTTGTTTTAGCAACTGTTACTCCAGATCATTTGTTTCCAAGTACTGCAAATATTTTATGTGACAAAGTTGGAATGACAAATGCTTGGGGCTTCGATCTCTTAGCTGCTTGCTCAGGGTTTTTATTTGCGCTAACAACTGCATCACAATTTATTGAAAATGGCAGGTATAAAAAAGTACTTGTTGTAGGAGTTGATAAAATGTCCTCAATTGTTGATTACACCGATCGAACAACCTGCATTATTTTTGGGGATGGAGCAGGTGTAGTTTTATTAGAACCAAACGAGGAGGGACTTGGAATCCAAGATCATATTCTAAGAACCGATGGCTCTGGAAGAGAATTTCTTATTCAACAGGGTGGAGGCTCTGAAAATCCTGCAACTATTGATACTGTTGAAAAAAAGATGCATTTTGTCAAGCAAGAAGGGCTTCAAGTATTTAAATTTGCGGTAACTAAAATGGCCGATGTTTCTGTAGAAATTATGGAAAGAAATAATCTTAGCAGTGAAGATGTTGCTTGGTTGGTGCCTCATCAGGCAAATCTTAGAATTATAGATGCAACAGCAAATAGAATGGGTGTTTCAAATGATAAAGTCATGATAAACATTCAAAAATATGGAAATACAACTGCGGGCACTTTACCTTTGTGTTTGTGGGATTATGAAAAACAGTTAAAAAAAGGCGATAACATTATACTCTCTGCCTTTGGTGGAGGATTTACTTGGGGCTCAATTTATTTAAAATGGGCTTACAATTCATAAAAAGTTTAACTTAGTAAAAAATCATAGCAATGAATTTAGAAGAAATTAAAGACCTAATTAAACTTGTATCTAAAACAGGTATTGGGAGAGTTGAAATCGAACTCGAAGGATTTAAAGTAATTATCAAAGGGGGCGTGAACACGCAAGGTGACCAACCTATTTACATGCAGCAAGCAGCGCCAAGTCAACAAATACTTCCTGCTGCAGCGCCAGTTTCGATGCCTGTAGCACCAAGTGCTCCAACAAATACCGTTGAGGAAGCGAATGACGCGAAGTACATCACGATAAAATCTCCTATGATTGGAACTTTTTACCGAACTGCAGGTCCAGATAAACCAGCATTTGTAGAAGTAGGTAAGGATATCAAAAAAGGAGATAAATTGTGTATCATCGAAGCCATGAAAACCTTTAATGAAATTGAAGCTGAGATTTCTGGGAAAATCGTGAAAGTACTTGTTGACAATGCAAGTCCTGTAGATTATGACCAACCATTATTTTTGGTTGACCCATCTTAAAAGCTTATAACCAAAAAATCAGGGATGTTTAAAAAAATATTAATTGCAAATCGCGGAGAAATTGCTTTACGTGTTATTCGAACGTGTAAAGAAATGGGAATTAAAACGGTTGCTGTTTATTCTACAGCAGATAAAGACAGTTTGCCTGTTCGCTTTGCTGACGAAGCTGTTTGTATTGGTCCACCAATGAGTGCGAAATCGTATTTGTCGATTCCTAATATTTTGGCAGCGGCAGAAATTACCAATGCAGATGCAATTCATCCAGGATATGGTTTCCTTTCTGAAAACGAAAAGTTCTCAAAGGCCTGTCAAGAACACGGCATAAAATTTATTGGTGCTTTACCGGAGCAAATCGCAGGAATGGGCGATAAAGCATCTGCAAAAGCAACCATGATAAAAGCCGGAGTTCCTTGCATTCCTGGCTCAAAGGGTTTATTGACTTCAATTCCTGAAGCAAAAAAAATAGCAAAAGAAATCAAATACCCCGTTATTCTCAAAGCAACAGCTGGAGGTGGCGGAAAGGGCATGAGAATTGTGTGGGAAGAATCTGAATTAGAATCAGCTTGGGATTCTGCAAGACAAGAATCTGCTGCAGCTTTTGGAAATGATGGAATGTACATGGAAAAATACATTCTTGAACCACGACACATTGAAATTCAAATTGCGGGAGATCAATATGGAAATGCTTGCCATTTATCAGAAAGAGACTGCTCGATTCAGCGTCGCCATCAAAAATTAGTGGAAGAAACGCCATCTCCTTTCATGACAGATGAACTGCGCGAAAGAATGGGAGTTGCAGCTATAAAAGCAGCAAAAGCTGTAAAGTATGAAGGTGTTGGAACCGTAGAATTTCTTGTGGACAAAAATCGCGATTTCTATTTTATGGAAATGAATACGCGAATTCAAGTCGAACATACAATCACTGAAGAGGTAATTAATTTTGATCTCATAAAAGAGCAAATTAAAATTGCTGCAGGAGAAAAAATTTCCGGTAAAAATTATTATCCCCTAATGCATGCAATACAATGCAGAATAAATGCGGAAGATCCTGCTATGGATTTTCGTCCTTGCCCGGGAAAAATAACAGAATACCATTGTCCCGGCGGACATGGGGTTCGTATTGATGCGCATGTGTATGCTGGATATACGATTCCTTCGAATTATGACTCTATGATTTCTAAGTTAATTGTAGTTGCTCAAACCCGCGATGAAGCAATTTTAAAAATGAAAAGAGCACTCGATGAATACATTATTGAAGGCATAAAAACAACGATTCCTTTTCATCAAAAACTGATGCAAAACAAAGATTTCTGCAAGGGAAATTTTACCACCAAGTTTATGGAGACTTTTGAGTTCTAAATTCTAATTAAAAAAAGCAACTAAAATTTCATAAATTCGTTCTAAAAGAGTAAATTTATTGCACTCTTTTTTTAGATCGAACAAGCATGCTGAATTACTTAAGGCTTATTTCTTTAATTCTGTTTTTAGCCGGAGCTAGTAGTCTGGTTTTTGGGCAGTGCACATTTGGAGTATTTTCAAATGGAACTAATCCTAATCCTTTTGTTCCTCAATGTAATTTATCTAAGGTTATTACCAGTACAGGAGCAACAAGTCAATACTCTAGGGTTACTGTTGTAGCTGGCTACCAATATAATTTTAGGAGTTTAGATGCATCAAGTGCATATCCAGCAGATATTATAACAATAGCAACCGATGCTGCCACCCCAGCAGTACTATTCTCGGGTTTAAATGGGGCTAGCGGCATTTACTGGACTGCAACCTCTTCTGGAATTATTCGTTTTTATACACATAGTACTACTGCTGGGGTGGTTAACTGCTTTTCTTCAAATCTTTTAAGACAGCGCCATGTAATCATGGCACCTTTTCAAGCTAGCATTAGCATAGTTAATTCTTGTGGTATCACTCCTACTGGGCAATATACCGTTACCGTTGGTCCCAACCATGGTTGGACCTCGACCAGTTATACTATTGTTGGGAGTTCTGCTCCAGAAATTGGCCCAGGTTTTAATACCCCCCCTTCCTCTTGGTCCTCTACATCTACTTTAACTACTCCATTTACAGGTTATACATATTTAACATCTACTGCTCCAATTACAGGAGGAACTTATTCATTTACTACAGCTAATTTTGGACCTGTAGGCACTTATACTTCTACCGGCTTATTTGGAGCCACTATTAATGCTTCTGTTTATGTAAAACCAAGTGGTACTCTAACATCTACTTATACTTCTGGCTGTGGTCCGTATACGTTTTACCCCATAATAGAGGTTGTGAATCCTGTTACACCAACATTTGCTACCATAGCAGCGATTTGTTCAGGAGCAACAGCACCTGTTTTACCAACAAGTTCAACAAACACTACACCAATCACTGGTACATGGTCACCAGCGGTAAGTAATACAGCAACTTCTACTTATACATTTACACCTGCTGTGGGACAATGTGCAACGTCAACCTCAATGACCATAACGGTTACTCCAAATGTTGTTCCAAGTGTAAGTATAGCAGCGTCGCCTTTAGGTCCAATTTGTGCAGGAACACCTGTAACCTTTACAGCAACTCCAACGAACGGTGGAACAACTCCAACGTATCAATGGAAATTAGGTGGAGTAGATATAATCGGAGCGACATCACAAACTTATACAAGTGCAGGTTTAGCAAATGGTAATGCTATTACAGTAGTAATGACAACATACAATACATGTCAAACAGGTTCTCCAGCAACAAGTACTCCAATTACTATGACAGTTACTCCAAATGCTACTCCAAGTGTAAGTATAGCAGCGAGTGCAACTACAATTTGTGTAGGAACTAGTGTAACCTTTACAGCCACTCCAACGAACGGTGGTCCAACACCAACGTATCAATGGACATTGAATGGAACGAATGTTGGAACAGGTTTAACAACGTATACAAATTCAAGTTTAGCAAATGGAGATGTTGTTACGGTAGTAATGGAAGCAAACAATACTTGTCAAACAGGTTCTTCAGCAACAAGTACTCCAACAGTAGTTACAGTTAATCCTTTACCAACAGCAATAATTACTCCTGCAACATCAACAACTTTTTGTTCAGGTGGTAGTGTAGATTTAACTGCAAGTGGAGGTACATCATACTCTTGGAGCAATGGATCAACACCTGTTGGAACAGGTTCTACATATACAGCTTCAACAGATGGTTCATACACAGTAATAGCTACAGATGCTAATGGTTGTGTATCAGCAGCAAGTGGTTCAGCAGTAGTTACAGTTAATCCTTTACCAACAGCA
>RFSL01000090.1 GCA_009923965.1 Flavobacteriia bacterium
CATGAATAGTTTTTCGTTTAAGATTATTTATTGGCTAGATGCGTCTAAGTTAAAAAAGAAGAAAACAACTTAGAAAAATCGCTTTTGAACAAGAGTTGCTATTTGTACAGCATTTGTTGCAGCTCCTTTTCTTAGATTATCAGCCACAATCCAAAGGTTTAATGTTTTTTCCTGGCTTTCGTCCCGACGAATTCTTCCGACAAAAACATCATCTTTTCCTTCAGCATATTTTGGCATTGGATAGGTATTTGTTGTTGGATCGTCTTTTAAAGTTACTCCAGGCATTTCTTGTAGTAATTTCCGAACCTCGGTCAAGTCAAATTCATTTTCAAATTCAATGTTTACCGCCTCAGAATGACCTCCAACAACAGGAACACGCACAGCAGTAGCACTTACATTTATAATAGGATCTAAAATTTTCTTAGTTTCATTTGTCAATTTCATTTCCTCTTTTGTGTAGCCATTTTCTAAAAATGTGTCACATTGTGGAATACAATTTTTATCTATTGGATAATGGTAAGCCATTTCACCTTGCAGGCTTTTTCTTTCGTTTTCCATTTGTTCTACCGCCTTAACACCAGTTCCAGTAATGGATTGATAAGTAGAAACAACAACTCTTTTTACACCATATTTCTTATGTAGCGGTGCCAAAACTAAGACCAATTGAATAGTACTGCAATTTGGATTTGCAATGATTTTATCGTTTGCACTCAAAATTTCCCCATTAATTTCAGGCACTATTAATTTTTTTGTGGGATCCATTCTCCAAGCTGAAGAATTATCAATAACAGTTGATCCGACTGCTGCAAATTTTGGAGCCCATTCTAACGATGTTTCTCCACCAGCAGAAAAAATAGCAAGATCAGGTTTCATTTCAAGAGCAGTTTGTAATCCAACTACGGTGAATTCAAGTCCACCAAATAAAATAATTTTTCCTACAGATTTTTCTGAAGCAACAGGAATCAATTCTGTGATTGGAAAATTTTGCTCTCTTAGAACTTGCAACAGCACATTTCCAACCATTCCTGTGGCACCAACAACAGCTACTCTCATAGTTTCAAATAATTTTACTGCAAATTTAGTATTTATTATCCTCCTTAATGTCTTGTATTGTTCTAATTGAAATTATTTTTTTACTTCATTAATCTTTTTGAACTTAGATTTTCCCACAAAATTTCTAGTATATTTGGAGTAAAATAAATTCATTGAAACACTATTTTTTAATACCATTATTACTCTTTTTTGGAAGTGTTCATTCTCAAATCAATGAAGATTTTACCGATGGTGATTTTACAAATAGCCCTATTTGGACAGGTACCAATTTGGATTATATCGTAAATAATGGCAATCAATTGCAAGTAAGCAATACACTTGGCGACACCTCTTATCTGGCGACACCTCATGGCTTAAGTACACTTGATAATAAGGAATGGAGATGTTGGGTAAAGCAATCTTTTTCACCTTCTTCTAGTAATTATGGAAGGGTTTTTTTAAGTGCTGATAATTCGAATTTAACCTTGGTTCAAAATGGCTATTATTTGCAATTTGGAGAAGCACTTGCCCTAGATGCAATCCGCTTGTTTAAAATGGTGAACGGCATTTCAACTCAAATTTGTGCAGGACCAGATGCTCAAATAGCAAATAGCTTTGCTGTTTCTGTTAAAGTAATTCGTTCTTTATCTGGATTGTGGTCAATTTTTGCTGACTTTACCGGAGGAAATAGTTACTCATTGATTGCAAGTGGAAATGATGCTTCTAATTTAGTTGGCACCCATTTTGGAATGCTGAGCGTTTATACTTTAAGTAATGCTAATAAATTTTATTACGATAACATTTATGTTGGAAATGAAATAGTTGACTTAAGTCCCCCAGTATTAGTAAGTGCAACTGCAATTTCAGCACTACAAATAGATGTGCTATTCAATGAAGCAGTTACAAGCTTAAGTGCTGAGAATACAAATAATTATGATATTCTTCCATTTCAGAGTGCAGCAACGTCAACCCTCGATTTAATTAATCCCGCTTTGGTTCATATTACTCCTCTTTCTCCACTTCAAAATGGGATAAGCTATACGCTTCTTGCAAGTTCAATTTCAGATTTATTAGGAAATACTGCAACGAACAATCAAAGCGCTCAATTTCAATATTTAGTCGCAGATTCAGTTGTAAAAGGAGATGTTATCATCTCTGAATTTTTTGCTGATCCCACACCGGTAATTGGACTTCCAGAAATAGAATATGTTGAGATTTATAATAAAAGCTCAAAGTTTTTTAATCTTCAAGGTTGGAAAATTGGTGACGCCTCTTCTGAAGGAACCATTGGTGAGGCTTGGCTTTTCCCAGGTGAATATAAAATCTTAACAGCTACAGCAAATGCCCCTTTATTTACATTAAGTTCAGCAGTTGGGACAACTTCTTTTCCAAGTTTAAATAATGCCGGTGACGATGTTGTCTTGAAAAATAATAATGGACTAATACTAGATAAACTTAGTTATACAGATGATTGGTACCAAGATGAGATAAAAAGAGATGGTGGCTTTTCTCTAGAACTTATTAATCCAAATGATCCTTGCTCCGACGAAGACAACTGGATTGCTTCAAATGCATTGCTAGGTGGTACGCCAGGTCTTGTTAATTCTGTATTTAATGTTTCTATCGATATAGAAGCCCCTGAAATTGATCTCGTTCTTGCTTTGGCACCAAATTATTTGGAATTCTATTTTAATGAAGGAATGGATTCAACATCTTTAGCACTTTGCACACTTTCTTTTGACCCAGGTTTAACAGTACTAAATAGAGTTATTCAAGGAGCTTATCCATCTATGATGACAATTCAGTTGAATGAAAATATTATGCCTTCTCAACTTTACAATTACACTATAAATCCTATCTCAGATTGCTGGTTGAATAGTATTGGTTTGAATGGAGAATTTATTTTACCGGAACTACCACTGAAAGGCGATGTAATCATCAATGAGATTTTACAAAATCCCAAAAACGGCGGGCAAGATTGGGTTGAATTATACAATAACTCCAATAAAGTCATCAATCTAAAAGATTGGCTCTTTGCAAATTTTGACGATGACACTATCTCAAATTTTAAGTCTATTTCGAGTAACTATCTTTTGAAACCAAATGATTTTGTAGTTTTAGGAGAGGACTCTTCTTTTGTAAAACAAACCTATCCTTTTTCGGTGCCAGGAAAATTTCTATATGCTGAATTACCAAGTTACGATAACGATTCTAGTACAGTTTATATAATTTATAATTCGGAGGTAATAGATCAGGTTTCTTATTTAGACACTTGGCATTTTAAACTTTTAGATAATACAGACGGAGTTTCTTTAGAACGTATTGATCCAAATGGCCTATCTAGTAGTTCATTTAATTGGCATTCCGCAGCTGAATCAATTGGTTTTGCTAGTCCAGGAAGAAAAAACTCTCAGTATATACCTGAACTAACAAATGGAAATTTTAATTTATCAAGTGACTTAATTTCACCAGACAATGATGGTTACCAAGATGTTGTTCAATTAAATTACCAGATGAGTGAGACTGGAATGCTGGGAAAAGTAACGATTTATGATGACCGGGGTCGTTTAATTCGTACGATATGTTCAAATGAATTATTAGGTACAGATGGCACACTTTCTTGGGATGGATTAACAGATAAATCTACAAAAGCAAGTATTGGAGTATATGTTCTATTTTTTGAGGCCTTTTCAACAAATGGTGGTTTATTTTTTGCCCAAAGAAAAGCGATTACTGTTGCAGGAAAATTATAATTTTGTCTCTAAATTTTTTTATGAAAACAAGTTTCACAGTTCTTATTTTATTCTTAACCACTAGCTTTTTTTCCCAAAATTATAAAATGGCAATGGGCTTTAAAGGTGGTTATCCAGGATATGGTTCTTTGAATGCTAAAAAGTCAATTTCTAAATCAGATTATATAGAAGCAAGTATTGGAGGTTTTGGGAGATATCCTTATAATATTGGATTTCATGTACAATTAGATTATGAGCGAATGCAGAATTTAGAAGAAGGCTTCTCTTTTTATTATGGCCTTGGTGCACTTTTAGGCATGACTTCAAATAGTAATGCAGCTTTTCTTCATCTTGCCCCAAAGGCATTATTAGGTTTGGAATATAATTTTGAAGATCTTCCCTTAAATATTTCAATTGATACTGGTCCTTATCTTTTTGTTTCTCCTAAAATAGGATTTATATGGGGCGGAGGTCTCGCCTTGCGTTATGCCATCAGATAAGCAACAATTTTCTCCAGGATCTAAAAATTGGATTCTAAAATATTTTCAACTAGTAGAGAATAACGTTTTCTCAATAGAATCTATTTCTGAAAATCATCAAAAAGAGAGTGCATTTAATAATTTAGCGAGTAAAACTGGATTAATTTATGGAGTTCCAACAAGTTTTATTTATTTCAGTAATGTAAGTTGTGAGAATTATACAAATGAAGAAAAACTAAAATTACTTCTTTTTGAAGCATTGTTGTATTCTTATTTACAAGGTTTAAAGGAACCTTTTGATAAAAAGTTATTTATTCAGTCTTTAAAATCTTTTTATTCAGAAAATGAAGAATCAAATTGGTTTAATAAAGTCTTTAAAACTTCTGAAGTTGAACAATTAGAAGTTACTTTATCGAGTCGTATTCAAATTGACACCCCAATTTTTGAATCTAATTATTGGCTCAATTACCTATCAAATTGCTTTGTTTTTTTGGATGTAATATTATTCCAAGAATTTTTACAAAAAAA
>RFSL01000010.1 GCA_009923965.1 Flavobacteriia bacterium
TATTAGAGACACCACCACTACTATTATTCGTAATTTTAATAGAAGGATCATCACTTGTCAATAAAGTGCGGTCTACACTAAAATCTGCAATTGGATTAGGATTAACAGTAACAATAGATTCAACGGTGTCAGAGCAAGTGTAAATATTGAACCCAATAACCTCATAAGTTGATGTTTGACTCGGAGAAACCAAGTTCTGATTTGAACTAGAATTTGATACTACAGGAGAAATACCCCATTGATAAATAGTTCCACCACTAACATCAATCTGAACAATATCACCAGAGCACATTTCTTGGTCAGGGGTAATTAATAATACAGGCTTTGGATTTACAGTAATTGTTACTGGCTCTATACCAATGCAGGCATCAGCTAGTGTAGTTGATGTAATTGTGTAAACAATATTTTGCGGACCAAGACCAGAATTAATAAGTGTATTATCAATTATTGAACTTATAATTGGATTTATACTTGCCCCATTAATATTTGGATTAACAGCAGCTACCCATGAAAAAGTGCTAGGTGTATTAGAAGTTAAAGGGAAATTTAATTGCGTTTCAGAACAAACAACTCCGTTTAAAGGACTTGTTAGTATTGGACTTGCATTAACTGTAACTGTTACTGCTTGCGCTTGTCCAACACAAGCATCAGCTGTTGTTGTTGGTGTAATTGTATAAATAACATTTTGATTAGTTGTAGTTGTATTAACAAGTGTATTATTAATGGTGGGACTTACCGTTGGAGTTGTTGTTTCTCCAATTACACTAGCGCTAGAAGCTGCTAACCAAGAATAAGTGCTTGGTAGATTTGATGTCAAAGAAAAATTTAAGGTTTCGCCTGAACAAATTACTTCTGTTGAAGGACTGGTCATAGTTGGACTAGGATTTACAGAAATAGAAACTGTTTGTGGTGATCCTAAACAAGCTCCAGGATTTGATGAAGGTGTAACAGTATAATCAACAGTTTGGGGAATTAAAGTGGAATTAATAAGTGTATTATTGATTGAAGGATTTGTGATTGCTGATGTAGTACTTGCTCCAGTAACATCAGGATTTATAGCTGCTAACCAGGAATAATTAACACTTGTAACATTAGATGTTAAAGGAAAATTTAAGGGTATACCTGAGCAAATTACACCTAATACAGGACTTGTCATTGTTGGGATTGGGTGAATTGTAATAGAAATTTGATCTGTTGTTGGACAGGCACCTAAATTTGAAAGTAATGTTCTTGAAACAGTATAAATAGAGGTTATTGGCAAAGCAGTAGTATTTGTTAACGTTACAGTAGGATTAGATACAGTGGTTGAACTTAAACCCAAAGCAGGAGACCATGTATATGAATAGAGTGGATTATCAGAAACGCCAATACTCACAGGAATATCACTACAAGAAGATCCATTAACTAGACCCTCATCCGAAATTGCAGTATAAATGATGACATTTCTAATCGAATGCAAATCATACAAAGCACCTGTACTCGCTGTAAACCCAAAATATCCAGTAAATTCTGCGAGGGATGTTGCCTGTAAAAGCTGAACGTTATTTACGAATACCGTAATCAATCCATTGTTGTAGGTAATTTTAACCGGTTGATAAGTTGCATTTCGCAAATAATTCAATGAACCACCTGAATTTTGAATCTTTGGAGTCGCAGGAGGATTGCATTCGTTATACCCTGTTCCATTGAAAATTTGAATTTCTGGATTTGTGCCTCCCTGACTACAATTGTCATATGTATCTATTACGATCTTAAGTCCATTTGCATTAACTGGAATACCAATTTCACTACCAAATATAAATCCATTTGTTACTGTATCTATGAAACAAAAAGCTAAACCATCAGCACCATTTCCACCTGAAATTCGGTATTCAAATTCAACGGTCCATTTCTGACAAAATGTAAGGTTGATTGGCGTGTTGTAAAAAACACGTCCGTACTGACTAGTTGAATTATTGGTAAGAATCAATTCATTACTGAACGCATCAACATCACCTGGAGTATCCCCAACAAATGCATTTCCTGTTAAATTCCAACCTGTAGTATTTAATGGATTTCCTGTTAGTTGACCAAATACATAATTCTGAGCATATTCATATTGTGAAATTAAAATGAATAAAATGAGTAAAATAATTCGGAACATGCAAATTAAATTTAAATGTAATTTTAAGACGTAATTAACAACTTAAGGTTGCTAAAATTACTTAATTTATTTTAAATTTATAAATTACTTAGTGTAACTTTGACACATTAAACCATCTTTTTCATTTAATTGACATGACAAAAAAAAATCGCCATACAGAAGAATTCATTCCCTTTAACCTTGTTGTTTTTGGTGGTGATGGCGACTTAGCCTTGCGCAAAATTTATCCTGCATTATTTCACAGAGACCAAGACGGGCAGTTTTTGACAGATTATAATGTTATTGCAGTAACTAGAAAAAATGTTTCTGGATCAAGTTTTAACGAAAACCTACTAAAATTCCTCAAGGAAAGTGCAGAAGAAGACACTTCAGAGAACGACATTACCATTTTTTCAAAAAAAGTTCAATTAATACAAGTAGCGGAAGCGAATGAATCGGCTTATTTAGAATTAGCAGCTTACCTAAATAAATTCCCTTCTTATCAAAATATTTTTTATTTTTCAACTCCCTCCTCTGCTTTTGGACCAATTGCTGAAACTTTAAAATCGACTGGTTTAATTAAGAAAAATAGCAAAGTTGTATTGGAAAAACCTTTGGGATACTCCTTAGAATCTTCCAATGAAATCAACATTCAAATCACAAAAGCATTTTCTGAAAAACAAATTTATCGTATAGATCACTACCTTGGAAAAGAAACGGTTCAAAATTTAATGGTTTTGCGTTTTGCAAATAATTTATTTGAACGAGCATGGGATTCAGAACACATCGACAACATTCAAATTACTGTTTCAGAAAGTTTAGGAGTTGAAAAACGTGCTGCTTACTACGATAATAGCGGTGCGCTATTAGACATGGTTCAAAATCATTTACTGCAACTTCTTTGTTTGGTAGCCATGGAACCACCACACTTATTGGAAGCAGATGAAGTTAGAAACGAGAAATTAAAAGTGCTAAGAGCACTCCGCCCTATTTCCAAGAAAAATGTTGCTAACGACACCGTTAAAGGTCAATACACTAGAGGAAATATTAAAGGTGAACAAGTAAATTCTTACTTAGAGGATATTGAAGAATACCAATCTAAAACGGAAACTTTTGTCGCTATAAAAGCTTATGTAGATAATTGGAGGTGGAAAAATGTTCCATTCTACATTCGAACTGGAAAAAGAATGATTAAACGTTATTCTGAAATCGTAATTAATTTCAAGGAAGTTCGTCACAATATATTTCCTTCAAAGGAAAAATTAAACAATAATAAACTCATCATTCGCTTGCAGCCTGAAGAACGAATTGAACTCGTTCAAATGACAAAAGTTCCAGGTCCTGGAGGATATCGCTACAAACCCATCGCCCTAAAATTAGATTACATTGATTCTTTTAAAGAACGATTTCCGGAAGCTTATGAGCGACTCATTATTGACGTAATTCGCGGAAATCAAACTTTATTTATGCGACAAGATGAACTTCAAGCTGCTTGGTCTTGGATTGAGTCAATAACTTCTAGCTGGAAATCTACTGGTCAAAATAATGTTTTATACGAAGCAGGGACATGGGGTCCTGGTGATGATATTTTAGAGGAAAACGATTCATGGATCACAAAATCATGGAGAGATCAATGAGACTACATGCTTCAAAAGAAGAGTTAGAAGATGCTCTACTACACGATATAAAGCGAGTAATTAGCGAAGATATTTTAAAACTTGGAAAAGCAAAAATACTTCTTTCAGGAGGAAGCACACCAAGTGGTTTGTATCGTAAATTAAGTGCTATTCAACTAGATTGGTCTAAAGTTATCGTTGGTTTAGTCGATGAGCGATTTGTGGAAAATTCAAGTGATTATTCAAATGAAAAATTAGTAAAAACATGCTTTTTGATTAATGAAGCAAAAAATGCAACCTTTATTCCAATGATTTTTAGTACCGATAACGAAGCTTTAAATTTATTAATTACAGACGAAAGTTATACTATTTTTAATGACGCAAGTGTTATCATTTTAGGAATGGGTGAAGATGGACATACAGCATCTCTTTTTCCAAACGACAGTGATTCAAATAAAGCAATGGATTCTGAACAGAATATTTTTTTTACTAATTCTCCCTCAAATCCCACAAGAAGAATAACTTGCACTCCAAAATTGCTGCTTTCTTCTAAAAATATTTTCCTAATGCTTACCGGTGAAAATAAAAAAGAAGTACTTTTCAATTCTGCAAAGAATAATTTACCTATTTCACATTTTATTGGGTCTATAACAGCGATTTATTATTCGAAATAAAAACTATCATGAATCAAAGAATTTTAGAAGTTACAAAACGCATAATAGAACGAAGTAAAGCAACTCGAGCTAATTATCTTGATCAGATGCAATCTGCCTATTCTAATGGCGTTGCTAGACAAGCGATGCACTGCGGTAATCTTGCACATGCTTTTGCTGCATGCGGAACTACTGATAAAAATAATCTTTCTGAAGAAAAAGTTCCAAATATTGGAATCATTACAGCCTATAATGACATGCTTTCAGCACATAAAACCTACGAGAACTATCCTGCTGAACTCAGAGCTTATGCTCAAAAACACAATGCTGTGGCTCAAGTAGCTGGCGCTGTTCCTGCTATGTGTGATGGAGTAACACAAGGTCAGCCTGGCATGGAATTATCTTTGTTTAGCAGAGATGTAATAGCACTTTCTACTGCAATTGGGCTTTCTCACAACATGTTTGATTCGGTTTTATGCTTGGGAATTTGCGATAAAATTGTACCTGGCTTATTAATGGGCTCACTTCGTTTCGGGCATCTTCCGGCAGTTTTTATTCCTGGGGGACCGATGCCAAGTGGAATTAGCAATGAGGAAAAAGCAAGTATTCGCCAAGCTTTTGCTGAGGGAAAAATTGGAAGAGCCGAATTATTAAAGGGAGAATCTGATTCTTACCATTCTCCAGGAACGTGTACATTTTATGGAACTGCCAATAGCAATCAAATGCTAATGGAAATTATGGGTTTACAACTTCCAGGTTCAAGTTTTGTAAATCCCGGTACTGAATTAAGAGCATTATTGAATGAAGAAGCTGTAAAAGTAGCTGCAAATAATAGTCAATTAGGACTTGAAGGCTCACTTTCAAACTTAATAACAGAAAAAGTAATTGTAAACGGAATTATTGGCTTACTTGCAACTGGTGGATCTACAAATCATACAATACATCTTATAGCAATTGCGCGTGCTGCAGGAATTATTATTAACTGGTCTGATATGTCAGATTTATCTGATGTTGTTCCTTTAATTACACGAATGTATCCGAATGGTGCGGCAGATGTCAATCATTTTCATGCTTCTGGAGGAATGGGATTTGTTATTCATACACTACTTGAAAACAATTTGCTTCATGAGGATGTCCATACAATTCTTGGAAAAGGATTAAAAAAATATACGCAAGAACCAAAAATTGAAAACAAACAATTAGTTTGGAAAGAAGGTGCAAAGGAAAGCTTAAATAAATCAATAATTCGTCCGGTAAACGATCCTTTCTCCGAGCATGGGGGAATTAAAATTTTACAAGGGAATATTGGTAGAGCTGTAATAAAAACCGCAGCAGTAAGTGAGGAGCATTTAGTAATTGAAGCTGAAGCACATGTTTTTTATGAGCAAGAAGACTTAATTAAAGCATTCAAAAATAGAGAACTTGAGAAAGATTTTATTGCAGTTCTTCCTTTTCAAGGTCCAAAGCAAAATGGAATGCCTGAATTACACCAACTTACACCAACTCTAACAATACTACAAAAAAAAGGATTTAAAGTTGCCTTGGTAACAGACGGAAGAATGTCAGGCGCCTCAGGAAAAGTTCCTGCTGCAATTCATTTAAGTCCCGAAGCATTTGATGGTGGAATGATTTCTAAAATCAGAACTGGAGATATCCTTCGCTTAAATACTGTTTCTGGGGAATTAAATTGCATGAATGAATCCGAAGTAAATAGTAGAGAAGCGACACAAATCAAAAATGACAATACAATTGGATTTGGCAGAGAATTGTTCGGAAATCTCAGAGTATTAGTTTCTGGAAGTGAGGATGGTGCAAGTTTTTTAATCTAAAACTTTATCTTTATTTCGTGTTAAAAAAGATGCCACAATTGATGCAAGCAGTACCCCAAATATTAGAGAAAGTGAGAATGAAGATGAAATATGCAAAATTGGAGCTAACAACATCTTGAATCCAATAAAAGTTAAGATAATAGCTAATCCATATTTTAATTTTGAGAAAATATCAAGTGAATTAGACAATAAAAAAAACATAGAACGCAAGCCTAAAATTGCAAATACATTTGATGAGTAAAGGATAAATGGATCATTTGGAGCAATAGAAAAAATTGCGGGAATGGAATCAACGGCAAATAATAAGTCAGTAAATTCAACAATTAAGAGTACTAAAAATAATTTAGTAGCTACTAATTTCTTATCGATGCGAGTAAAAAATTTAGCTCCGTCATACTTTGGTGAAATCCTAAAAAACTTTGTTAAAATCCGTGAAAATAAATTATTTTCATAATCTTTTTTTTCATTTCCATCAGACTTTAAAACAGATTTTATTCCGGCGAAAATTAAAAAAATACCAAATATGGTAATTATAACATTAATGCGTAAAAAAGTATTTGTCTGAAAGTCAACTGATGAATCTACATCACCTGAAAAATGTAAACCTGCAAAATCAAATGCTGGTAAATAACTCAATTTTATTAGCTTGAAGCCAACAAAAATAAAAATAGCACGAAAGATAAATGCACCAATAATACCCAATAAAAGAACTTTTTGCTGTAGTACACGATCAATTTTGAAATAGCTATAAATTAGTATGAAAACAAATAAATTGTCAACAGAAAGAGCTTGCTCAATCCAATAAGCAGACTGAAATTGGGTGAATTTTTCAAAACCTGACTGCCACCATATAAAACCACTAAATAACATTGATAAACCAATCCAAATACTTGTCCAAATTGCTGCTTCCTTGTTAGAAACTGAACTAGTGCGTTTACTTAAAAGCACTAAATCATATAAAAATATTACTAAAACAACAAATGTGAATACAAAAACGATTAAAGGATTAGAGGAAAGTATTGAGTTCATACAATAAATGAGTCAACAAAAGTAATAAAAAGAGCAGAATAAAATATGAACAAAATGAAACTAAAAATTATATTCTAGTATTTCGCTAAAGATTCAAATCAATGGATTATTTTTGCAGTTAAAAAAGCATGAATTCTACAGTCGAACACATCAAATGTTTAATTATTGGATCTGGTCCTGCCGGCTATACAGCAGCTATTTATGCAGCACGAGCAGACATGCAACCAGTCATGTACCAAGGACTTCAACCAGGCGGACAATTAACAACTACAAATGAAGTTGAGAATTTCCCTGGCTATGCAAATGGAATTTCTGGTCCAGCAATGATGGTAGAACTTGAAGAACAAGCTAAACGGTTTGATACAGATGTAAGAGCTGGATTTATAAATAAAGTAGATTTTTCTGGAGATATCCATAAATGTTGGGCAGACGATGGTAAAGAAATTCATGCTGAAACAGTAATTATTTCTACTGGCGCCTCAGCAAAATATATTGGATTAGAGAGCGAACAAAAATACCTTCAACTCGGAGGTGGTGTTTCTGCTTGTGCTGTATGTGATGGCTTTTTCTACCGCGGACATGATGTTGTTATTGTTGGAGCTGGAGATTCTGCTTGTGAAGAAGCACACTATTTATCAAAACTTTGCAAAAAAGTAACAATGCTTGTCAGAAAAGATGATTTTAGGGCTTCTAAAATTATGGCGCAACGCGTTCGAAAGACGGAAAATATCGAAATCTTATTTAATACAGAAACACTTGAGGTTTTAGGTGATGGACAAGTTGTAACTGGAGCTAAAGTAATAAATACAGCGACGAAAGAAGAAAAAGTAATTTCATGTACCGGATTTTTTGTTGCCATTGGACATAAACCAAATACTGATGTATTTAAGGATTTTATTTATTTAGACGAAGTTGGATATATTAAGTACGAAGAACCAGGAACTAGTAAGACAAATGTTGCAGGAGTTTTCGTAGCAGGAGATGCCGCAGATAAAACCTACCGACAAGCTGTAACAGCTGCAGGAACTGGTTGTATGGCTGCATTAGACGCAGAGCGCTATTTGGCTGCTAAGCATTAAATCTTCAGCAAAATTTTTTTCGTAATTTTGTAGTGCTTTCAATTTTGAAGTTGAATTGCGCAGTTCATTATGAAAATTCAAAGTACAAAAAGACAAGCCACCAATTTTTTTTCAGAAAAAGATCTCTTGCTCTCTGAAAGTCAACACGAACTATCGGACTTTATTGGAATTCCATTTTCAAAAGATGCCTTTCAAAAACAAGTACTAATCAAATCTAAGGAATTTAGCACTGAAAAAAGAGAATTATTGGTTAAAGTCCTACAAAAAAATTACGCTGCAATTGATGGAAATGAAGCATGTCTAAAAAACATCTCTGCACTGACAAACGAAAATTGTTTTACAATAACGACAGGCCATCAATTAAGTTTATTGACAGGACCAATTTATTTTATTTATAAAATTCTTCATGTTATAAAACAATGTGATGAGCTTAAAGTCTCTTATCCTGATTTGCAGTTAGTTCCGGTCTATTGGATGGCTTCTGAAGACCACGACTTCGAGGAAATTAAGTCATTCATGCTTTTTGGAAAAGAGATTAAATGGAACACCGAACAAAGTGGCGCAGTCGGAAGAATGACACTTGATGGCCTTCAGGAAGTAAAAAATAAAATAGCAGAGGTTTTTCAAAATAATGATAGTGCTGAAGCAAAAGAGTGGATTGAAAAATTAAATGGTGAAACCTATGGAGAAGCTTTTTTTAAATTAATTCATCATCTGTTTGGGAGATACGGATTGCTAATTTTAGACGCTGATAATCCAAACCTAAAAAAAACGTTTTCTCCAATCTTAAAAGAGGAATTGACTTCTTTTTTTTCAATGGAGGAAGTACTCAAAACAAATAAAAGACTATTAGCAAGAAATATTAAACCTCAAGTAAATCCAAGGGAAATCAATTTGTTTTTTCTTTCAAAGCACAAAAGAGAACGAATTATTTACGAAAATAATAAGTACAACATTGGAGCTCAGCATTTTTCAAAAGAAGAAGTTTTGCAAATGTTGAAAAAAATGCCAGAGTCCTTTTCACCAAATGTAATTTTACGTCCCTTATACCAAGAATTCACCTTGCCAAATTTGAACTATGTTGGAGGTCTTGGTGAATTAAATTACTGGTTACAGCTAAAATCATGCTTTGAAAGAGTAAATCTAACTTTTCCGCTTATTCAAGTTAGAAGTAGTCTAATTTGGATTGATAGTTCAACTAAAAATAAAATGAATTCTGTTGGTCTTTCAGAAGCCGATATTTTTAGAACAACTAATGAACTAACAAAGTCTTATATTAGTGAAAATGAAAAGGATAAAATTGATTTTTCAGAGATTAACGAACATGCAAGTAACTTAAAAAAAGAAATTTTAACTAAGTCGGCAACAATTGATCAAGCGCTAAATCCATTTATAGAAGCTGAGATAACTAGAATTGAAAAACAATTGGAGGCTATTCAAAGTAAATTGGAAAAATCTGTCAAATTAAAACACGAAAAAGCACTAAAAACCATTGGTCAAATTAAAGAAAAATTATTTCCGAATAATAATTTACAAGAACGCTCTCTAAATTTTTTGCAACTTTGTAAAAATGGTGAAATTTCGTCTTTTATAGAAACTATTTTTCAAACTATTGATCCATTTAACAGTGATATTTTAATTTTAACAGAAGAACATGAAGCAAAATAATATTCGTGAGGTACTTTCTCATCACCCAATAATTCCTGTTATAAACTTCAATGATATAGATGAAGTTATTCCAATGATTGAAAAATTAAAAGCAAAAAATATTTACTGTATAGAAATAACTTTACGAACTCCTATTGCTTTCGATGCAATTCGCTTAGCAAAAGAAAAATTTGGGTCGGAAATCACTATTGGAATGGGAACAATTGTTTCGAAAGATCAAATTGCCAAAGCAATAGAATTAAAAGTGGATTTTCTAGTAAGCCCCGGTCTTAGTTCAGGTTTGGCTTCTCATTTCGAAGATTCAGGAATTCCCTTTATACTCGGGGTTGCAACTCCCAGCGACATTATCAACGGAATACAATTTGGCTGGGATACTTTTAAATTCTTTCCAGCACATCTTTTCGGAGGTTTAAATTCACTAAAAACATACGGGCAAGTATTTCCTCAGATAAAATTTTGTCCAACCGGAGGAATCACAGAAGATAGCTGTCAATCTTATTTAGCATTAGAAAATGTTATTTCAATTGGAGGGTCTTGGCTTAAGTGAAATTAGTGCTTGTGATTTGGATCGCTGTGATCATGTGCATCTTGACTTGGAGGAGTAATAGAAATAATCTCTACATCAAATACTAAATCAGAATATGGAGGAATGGCACCTGGTCGACCATCTTTTCCATAAGCTTGGAAATATGGGATAATAAATCTTCCTTTGCCCCCCTGCCCTAGCATTGCAATTCCTTCCTCAAATCCAGGAATCATTTTTTGGTCTATAAAAGTAAAATCCATCGGTGCATTTCTATCGCGAGAGGAATCAAATTGTTTGCCGTCTGCTCTAAATGTCCCAACATAATGAAGCGATACTTTCGATCCTTTAACAGGCTTAAGTTTATCTATTCCTTTATTTTCTATAAAATATACAAGTCCTGTTTTAGAAATTTGAGCTTTTGGATTTTGTTTCTTTACTTCAGAAAACATAAATGCTGTGTAATCTGTTTCTGACATACTCGAAATCTTTGCGTATTGTTCATTATCTTTAAGTGCTGCTGCTTTTTTTAGTCCATAAATTTTATCAAATTCTTGCATTGCATTCCACTTGTTTGCTTTCGAACCATAACGCATAATTGAAACTGAAATTATCTCATCTTCCTGTTCAATTTTATTTACGATGTCCATACCTTCAACCACATGTCCAAAAACGGTATGCTTACCATCCAACCAAGATGTTTCTTTGTGCGTTATAAAAAATTGACTGCCATTTGTTGCAGGTCCAGAATTAGCCATTGATAAAATTCCAGGGCCACTGTGTTTTAGATCTGCAACAATTTCATCATCAAATTTATAACCTGGATCTCCAGATCCATTTCCAAGAGGACAACCTCCTTGAATCATAAAATCCTTGATAACGCGATGAAATTTTAATCCATTGTAAAAAGGAGTAGAGATAACTTTATCATCTACTTTAAAATTCCCTTCGGATAAACCCACAAAATTAGCAACCGTCATAGGTGTTTTTTCATATTCCAAGACACAAATAATTGAACCTTTTGAGGTTAAAAAATTAGCGTAAATACCATCAGGTAAAACATTTGAACTTTGAGCATAAATAGATAACTGAGCAACAAGAGCAGTAATAAGAGCAAAAAATGACTTCATAACTTTATTTTTAGAATATTTATTTTAATTTATTTTTCAATACTAAGTAATTCAACTTCGAAAACCAGAGGCATAAATGGTTCGATAATATCACCCTGAGGGTTATCTCCATAAGCTAATTCTTGAGGTATATACAACATGAATTTAGAGCCTACTGGCATGAGTTGAAGACCTTCTATCCAGCCTGGTATTACTTGGTTCAAAGCAAATGTAATTGGTTCTCCTCTATCAACTGAACTATCAAATACTTTTCCTTCTGGTGTTGTTCCATGATAATGAACCTTCACCTTAGATGTATCTGAAGGCTTTGGTCCTTGTCCCATAGTAATAACCTCATATTGTAAACCGGAAGCTGTAACTTTAACTTTAGGATTCTTTTTATTTTTTTCTAAAAAAGCCAGCCCTTTTTCCTTATTCAATTCGTAAACTTTCGCCTTTTCTGCATCTTTTATTGCAGTTTTTCTTTCAAAATAAGAGGAAATCGTTTTCCCACCGTCATCCATTATCAAAGATGGTGCAGCATTGATCTCATTTAATAATCCTTTTAACATTAAATCCCTATTAACTTCGGGCATTTCCCGAGCAATATTTCCGCCAATACTCTTTCCAATAAGATAAGAAACGGAATCTATTTGATTTAAAACTTGACTAAAAGTGGTCAAACTTAGCATTGACCCAATAATTAAAGTGAATGTTTTTTTCATTTTTTTATTTATTTTATTATTAATTTCTAGTATCTATTCCCCATAACATTTTATTGCGGATGGTATCAAGAAAATTATTGTCTTCAAATTTAATGACATTTATCATAAATTCCGCCTTTTCGACGATGATTTCTTCTCCCAACTTCACACTTTTAGAATTTCCATCCAAACTGATCAAATAACTTCGGTCTCTACCTTCAATACTTAACTTAATTGGCAAATGATCCGGCACAACGACGGGCCTCACATTCAAATTGTGTGCCGCAATTGGTGTTAATATATGAACCTGACAACCAGGTGTAATAATTGGCCCACCACAACTCAGGTTATAAGCCGTTGATCCTGTTGGCGTTGAAACGATTAAACCGTCTGCCCAATAACTATTCAAATATTTATCATCTAAACTTGCGTGTACCGTAATCATCGAAGATGTATCGCGCTTTTGAAGGGTTAGCTCATTTAAAGCAAAATTATCCGTTCCGAAAATATTATCCGCTGTATGCACCCGCAACAAAGATCGCAGTTGGAAATCATATTTTTTTAAATCAATATTCACCAAACTAGCTTCGATATCCTCTTTTGAAATATTTGACAAGAAACCTAACCTTCCTGTATTGATTCCCAAAATCGGAACCCCCGAATCGCGGATAAACTGCACCGACTTTAGAAATGTTCCATCACCACCAAGGCTAATAAACAAATCGATACCGGTTCGCATGTCACTAAACGAATTAAAAGTATCGTATGATTCACGAATACCACACTTAGCAATTAAAGTGGCGTTTAAATCCGCTTCTAAAACAGCCGTCCAACCTAGTTCATCAACAACTTCCAATACTTTAAGAAAATATTCCGAAATATTCTTGTTTATTTTTTTCCCAAAGATGGCGACTTTCATGCTCAAAATTTCATAAAATTCATTAATGCATCGTACTTCCATCGTACATCCTCATCACCAAAACCAGCTTGATAAGACGCTTTAATCTTATAATCATAACGCTCAAAAGTAAGGATGATCCTGGTTAAATTTATTTCATTGACTTTCAGCGTTACTTCTAATAAAGAAGAAGAAACATCAGAAAGAATATAGGAGCTTAAAATTTTGGCATTGTTACTTTCAACTATTTGACCAATTTGCGCCATTGAATAATCAATTGCATTAATCTCCAATACTAAAATACTGCCTGGTTCCTTTATGCTTCCGATATTCGCAAGTGT
>RFSL01000091.1 GCA_009923965.1 Flavobacteriia bacterium
AAAATGTTCTTGCAGAAATTTTAAAAATTAACAGTTTCAGTTCAGTAGCTAAAACCAAGAAATTCAAGGCCGAAATTAGTTTCGTTACTATTCACCAAATAGCCCTCACTTTGATTAAATTCTTGATTTTCAACATTCAAGTAATTTACTGGTACGATTGTGAACACTCAATAAGTTTTTTACTGTTTTATCGCTTTCATTTTTAAAATACTTCCATTTATACTTGAGAAATAAATAAAGTCATCGTGAGCAACGATTGCAAAACAATTGTTCGTGGCAAGTTTATTCCAAGTTTTTCCATTATCATTCGAGTAATCTATACCATTTGTCCCACAGCAATAAGTTATTCCTCTGTAATAATAAACGCAAGAACGATAACCATTTGCTTCTTGTTTGGGTTTCTTCCATGTTTTCCCAGCATTTTTGGTATAAAAACTAGTATTTTGTTTCTCGTTTGGCTGTGTGTAGTCGCCACCAACAACAATTCCATTTTTACCGTCAATCATAGCAAGTGAATATGGACCAGAAGATTCTGAAGATGGAAAGTGCAGGGGACTTATCGTCCAGGAAATACCCTTGTCTAAACTTCGAAAAAAGCGAGATTGTTTGCCTCCGCTTACAAAAATAAAATCTCCATTACTAATTTTTACAGTGGTTCCACTTGCAGCAAAAGCAGCTTCTCCATCAATTGCATGAATTTTTGTTAAACAGGATTTCCAACTTAATCCATTGTCCTCAGAATAAAACAAGGAGAAAAAACCATCAAATGGATCTCCCATAAGAAAGCCTAAGTTGTTTTCAAAATCCATTCCATCGAGAAATAGTGTTTTGTTAGAATCAGAAGAAGTGTAATAGGGCTCTTGCTTTAAAACTCCTTTAATGTCAATTTTAATTAATGAGGCGAAATCTCCAGTTTGCATTAAGGTAATTCCATTTTTATCGCAATGAATATCACGAATTTCAGGAAATAAGCGATTTAGGAAGTAAGGTTTTGCTATACTTGAATCGTTTAATGGATAAACGAATAACTGTCCATTATTTGTTCCAATAAAAAGCTGTTCATTGTAAATAGTAAGAGCGCGAGAATGAATTGGATCTTTTGAATACTGAATTAGCTCAAATTCTTGTGAGATGAGTAAAAAAGGAAAGAGAACTGAAAAAAGTAGTAGCTTCATCTTGTTAATTAGCCTGAGAACGGAATCGCTTTTCGAACTGCTCTTTTTGTTGTTCTTTTAAGATTTCTAAATTCTCTGGAATAGCTCTTTTCCATCGCTTGTGTGACCATAGCCAATGACTTGGATTAAGTAGAATATCTTTCTCTAAAAGAGTAGTATGAGTACTCGTTAAATATCCGTAATCTAATGTTTTAGGTTTATCTGATAAAAGTTTTAGTTCAAGCGAATAATATCCTCTTTTTATTTTGTGGATTGTAAAGTAAACAACTGCTAAATCAAATTCATTAGCCATAAATTCAGTTCCAAATAAAACAGGTGTTTTTTGATTTAGGAAATCAGTCCAATAGCTTTTAGTTGAATCTCCGGGTGCTTGATCAGATAAAGTTAGTACAGCAAAAGGTTTTTCAGTGTAATTCATCAATTCAGATTTATAGTTTTTAGAATGAATTACGCTCATTCCAAATCGGGATCTTCGTTCCATTAATTTTTTATCCCAAAATTGATTTGTAAGTGGCATACCGATTCCAAAGGCTTTGTGAGGAATTAAGAAGCTTTGAGCAGTAATAAGCCATTCCCAATTATTAAAATGTCCAGAAACAAGTATTACATTTTTGTTTTTCTCAAATAAATCCTTCATTATTTCGGGATTTTGAAGAATCATGCGTTTTTCAAGTTCTACTTTTGAGATACTTAAATTTTTTATTCCTTCAATAAGAATATCCGCAAAATGCCTATAAAAATCGCGTTTAAGTTTCGTTCTTTCAGATTTATCTAGTTCAGGAAAAGAACGCAGGATATTTTCTTCAATTACTTTTTTTCGATAAGGAATAAGCGTTATTAATAGAATGTAAAATAGGTCGCTTATGCGATAAAGTATGCATAAAGGCAAGTGAGAAAGAGGAGCTACAAATAAAAAATAGAACAGTCGTGCCATTAGTTTTCATATTTATTATTCCAAAGAGCTTGAATTGTTTTTGCTATTTCTTGCTCCTTGGCATTTGATCCAGCATTAAAAAAATTCATTCCTTTTAATTCTTCAGGTAAAAATTCTTGCGCTACAAAATTACCCGGGAAATCATGGCTATAAAGGTAATCCTTACCGTAATTCAATTCTTTCATAAGCGCTGTTGGAGCATTTCTCAAGGGCAGGGGGACACCAAGATTTCCGGTTTCTTGAACGGCTTGCTGCGCTTTATTGAGCGCCATATACGCCGCATTTCCTTTTGGAGAAGCTGCTAAATACATGGTACATTGTGCCAAAACTATTCTTGCTTCTGGCCATCCAATAGATTCTACTGCCTGAAAACATGCGTTCGCCATTAAAAGTCCATTTGGATTTGCAAGTCCAATGTCTTCCGAAGCAGAAATAAGCAAACGGCGAGCAATAAATTTGGGATCTTCACCTCCTTCAATCATTCGAGCAAGCCAATATATTGCAGCATTTGGATCACTTCCACGAATTGACTTAATCAAAGCAGAAACAATGTCGTAATGCTGCTCTCCATCTTTATCATAACGTGCCAAGCTTTGCTGTGCATTTTTCATGACAAGGTCATTTGTTATTTCAATATCCTGCTGATCTTGAAATGTTCCGATAATAATTTCAAAAATATTGAGTAATCTTCTGGCATCTCCACCTGAAATACGAAGAAGCGCAGAAGTTTCAACTAAATGAATCTTTTTTGATGAAAAAGCTGAATCTTGTTGAATAGCTTTCTCGAGAATTGCTAACAAATCACTTTTTGTATGTTCCACCAAACTATAGACTTGGCAGCGAGAGAGTAGGGCGGAGATCACCTCAAAAGATGGATTTTCTGTAGTTGCACCAATTAAAGTAAGCGTACCCTTTTCTACAGCTCCAAGCAATGAATCTTGCTGTGCTTTAGAAAATCGATGGATTTCATCGATGAATAAAATTGTTCCTTTCGCTTGAAAAAGCCCGCCTTTATCAATATTGGAAATAATCTCTCGTACATCTTTAACGCCAGATGAGATAGCTGACAGGGTGTGAAATGGACGATTGAGGTGCTTGGCTATCAAATGTGCTAATGTGGTTTTTCCGACACCTGGAGGCCCCCATAAAATCATTGAGGGAATCATTCCTGAATCCAATGCGCGTCTTAAGGAGGCATCAGCTGATAAAATATGCTCCTGCCCGATGTATTCATCTAAGGTTTTTGGTCGCATACGTTCAGCAAGAGGAGCAGAAATCATCTTGTAAAGTTACATAAAACTTTAATGAGTAGAATCCTTTAGATTAGTTTACAGAACGTGGTTCCCGATACCTTAAGCCATAAAAGGAAGAGAAGTCTAAACGATCTTTTAAGTTAAACTAAAATAGATTCATTTTGATTGAATATTAATCATATATTTGCGTAATAAATAATCAAAACAAGTTTTATGCCGCACGACAATTCATCTAGTCCATTATTTGTAAGAATAAAAGGTCGTGTGGAAGAGCAATCAATGCAGATGCCCTTTATTTTTTCGCCGATAAGTGCAGGGTTTCCTTCTCCAGCATTGGATTTTATGGATAAGGGGATTGACTTAAATAAAATCCTTATAAAGAATGTTTCAGCAACATTTTTGGGTCAGGTAGCAGGAAATTCTATGATGAAAATTGGGATTTCAGATGGCGATTACATCATTATCGACAAGAGTTTAACGCCTTCAAGTAATGACATTGTTGTGTGTGTGTTAGATGGAGAATTTACGCTAAAAAGAATCCAACTTGAAAAGGAATACTGCTTGTTGCATCCTGAGAATGATGCATATAAAACGATAAAAGTCACCAAAGACAATGAATTTTCCATTTGGGGAGTTGTAATACATGCCATAAAAAATTTCAAATGTACGCGCTGATAGATTGCAATAATTTTTATGCTTCCTGCGAGCGTTTATTTATGCCCAAGCTTATCGGGAAGCCAATTGTCGTTTTATCTAACAACGATGGTTGTGTTATCGCTAGGAGTAATGAGGCAAAGCAACTTGGAATTCCAATGGGAGCCGCAGCATTTGAGTACGAGAAATTCTTTATAGAAAATCGTGTTTCTGTCTTTTCTGCAAACTTTGCATTGTATGGTGATATGAGTAATCGGGTTATGTCGATCTTGCACGAATTTAGTCCTGAGTGCGAAGTGTATAGCATAGATGAAGCATTCCTCAAATTATCGGGTTTCCAATTGTCTAATTTAAAGGAATTTGGCGCAGCAATTTATAAGAGCGTAGTCAGTAGCACGGGTATTCCAATAAGCATTGGTATTGCTCCAACGAAGGCGCTTGCTAAAGTGGCAAATAGAATTGCAAAAAAATACCCTAATCAAACAGAAAACTGCTATTACATCGAAAATGAAGAACAAAGAATAAAAGCTCTGAAATGGCTACAAGTTGAAGATATTTGGGGTATCGGAAGAAAGCATTCTTTTAGATTGAAGAATTTAGGAGTAAAAACGGCCTATGACTTTACGCAGATGAACGATAAATGGGTTGCGAAAAACATGTCCATTATTGGTTTAAGATTAAAAAGAGATCTAG
>RFSL01000092.1 GCA_009923965.1 Flavobacteriia bacterium
AGATAGTTTGTGCAAATAACTCGCAACTCGCGAATCTGAAATAGCTTGATTATAAGAAGCTTGATCTTGTGGGTATTTATTAGTATCTTTTAAAAGTAGTGCAATGAATTCAGCATTGTCTACATGTGGATAATGGTATATAATATCACGAAAAGAAAGATGAGGAATTAAAGCAGATTGTGCGCTAACTTTTGCGTTTGAAGGTATTTTTTTTAATAAGAGATGAACTTCTTTTACCGAAAAATCACGTTTCCAATGCGCCAAACTATAAAAGCGGGTATTATCTCGTTTGTAATACTCAGAAACTCGGTGATCCATAAAGCTAATTGTGCTAAATATACAAACCGCAAGTGAAGCATAAGCAAGCTCTACTTTCCACTTTTTCATGCGATGAATAACAGTATATAGCGCTATGATAACGATAGGAGCAAATTCAATTGAATAATGGTCGCTAATTCCCCAACGGATAGGAATATCATTGAATACTTTTTGAGCAACAATCGGAACGAGCATAATTAAGTATTCTGGAGCAAGAAACAATGCTATACCACCTGCAAGTAAAATAGCAAAATACGTTTCTGCTTTTATTCCATCATACATTGGATCTCCAGAATGGTTTGTAAAAAGTAACTCAACTGTTTTAAGTGGATGCTTAAATATATTGATAAGTACCTCACCAAAATTTCCACCTAGAGCATTAAAAGAATTATGTAAATATTCTCTGCCGGGAGTTGCCAAACTTGGAATTATAACTTTTATAACGAGTAAAAAATAAATCAAAGCGGCTGTGGCGAAATAGCTGCCAATTAATGCTGTTTTTCTATCTTTTTGAACAAGAGATTTAAAAGCTAAACCAAAACCTAAAAACACCGCCCATAAAGCCATATTTTCTTTTGCAATTAGAATTAAAACGAAAAATAAAATAGTTTTTTTCCAGTTTTTCTTGCCAAAATAAAGAAGAAACCACGGTACAAACATGGTGGCTACAACATTGTCGTGATAATCAAAACTTAATGCTGAATAAATTCCATAAAAGGAAAAGAAATTAGCCACAGCAATGATTGAAATTGTATTGTTTCTAGTGAGCTCTTGAATATAACGGTAGATGCCAAAGCCACCAAAAAGAATTGCTAGAAATTGAAACAATAACATGGTCCAAGTTCCAAAAATCCAATAAAAAGGAGAAACTAAAATAGGATAAAGAGAAAAATGATCAGATAAAACATTTGTAAAAGAAGGTTGCATTACCATGCAATCGTTCCAACGAAAATGTGCATAATCGTAAATAGCATTGTGATTAATTCCTAGATCCCAACCAAAAGTTCTGAAGTTGTAATGATTTACAAAAGTGATAGAAGCGAAGATTAAACTAAATAGCGAGAAGACAAGAATAATTCCAGAGTGTTTTTTAGTAAATAAATTAGCGAAAATCATTTAGTATTAGCTTCAATATTTGTTTCAGAAACAATATAATTTGGCCTTTTCTTACTTTCAGAAAATAGTTTGCCAAGGTAAATTCCCACAATTCCGATCATCATTAGTTGAATTCCGCCAATAAATAGTATGGAAGCAATAGTAGATGTCCAACCTGCAACAGCTTCAGTTGTGAAAAGGGACACATAAATGGCATAAAGACCGTAGAAAAAAGAGCATACAGCAAGAAAAGCTCCTAAATAAATTGAAAAATAAAGTGGTTTGGCACTGGAGGAGGTAATTCCTGTCAAAGCAAAACGAACCATTTTTGAAAATGTATATTTTGTTTTACCTGAAAATCGTTCGTTTGGAGTATACTCTATGCCAAGTTGTTTAAATCCTATTCCTGGGATTATTCCGCGGTAAAACAAATTGTTTTCGTTGAATTTTTTTAATACTTCAACTACAGAACGATCTAAAAGTCTGAAATCTGCTGTACCTTCTTCTAATTTTGTTTCAGAAAGATAAGAAACCAATTTATAGAACATTTTAGAGCTTAACTTTTTGAAAAATGATAAATCATTTGTGTTTTTTCGCTTTGTGTAAACGACTTTATTACCCTCTTCCCAGTATTTAATCAATAGTGGAATTAACTCGGGTGGATGCTGTAAATCAGCGTCCATGCATATTACTGCATTCCCTTTGGCATAGTCAAGTCCCGCGCGCAAAGCATTTTGATGACCAAAATTTTTACTAAACGTTATGAATTTAACCTTAGGATTCGTGGCATTTAATTCTTTTATATGTTTTAATGAAGCATCGCTACTTCCGTCATCAACATAAATAATTTCATAATCTTTAATTGAACTAGCAATTAGATTTTCTACTATTTGCTCATATAATTTATAGATATTTCCTTCCTCATTATAAGTTGGTACGACAATAGAAATTTCTAGATTTTTTAAAACATCATTCATCCGTACGAAGATAAATACAAATAACTATGCAATCAAGATAAAACTAACTGAAATTGCGTTTCATCATTTTATTGTATTAAAAAATCGCTTAGTTTCTATTATATTTGCAGAAATAGTAAAATGTCAGAAAACGAACGCATATCGACAAATAAAGCGCCAAAACCTGTTGGGCACTATCCTCATGCAAGAAGAGTTGGAAATCTGCTGTTTCTTTCAGGAGTTGGTCCACGCACTGCAGGTTCAGATGCTACGGATTCTGTTGTTCCAGGATTGGAATTAGACAAAAATGGGAATTTCATAAGTTTTGACTTTGAAGCTCAGTGCAAAAGTGTATTTGACAATGTTCGGATTATTTTAGAAGAATCTGGTTCAAGTTGGGAACAATTAGTAGACGTTACGGTCTTTTTAGTAAATATGAAACGTGATTTTCAAACGTATAATCGCATTTATGCTGACTATTTCAAAGATAACTTGCCTTGTAGGACAACCGTTGAAATTAGTTCACTTCCTACTCCAATAGCAATTGAACTTAAATGCATTGCAACGATTGAATAATAACTTTTTTTAAATAAGATAACTTAAAAATATGATTGGTTTTATAGTAAGAATTGCATTAGCGTTGAGTTCCTTAGGATTTAATATTTATTTATTCACATCAGGACATTGGGGCTGGGGAATTTCATTTATTTTTATTACGGCCTTAATAATTGCATCATTTTTTAGAAATGAAAATATGATTTTAGCTTTAAATCAAATGAGGGTTGGAAATACAGATAAAGCAAAAAAATATGTTGATCGTATATCACATCCAGAATTTCTACCGCGCAAGCAACATGCCTATATTTTATTTTTGAAAGCCGTTATGGGTGCGCAAGAATTGGGCTTCGTGAAAAGTGAAAGTTTACTGAGAAAAGCCATGGAATTGGGTTTAAGAACGGCAGAAGATAATGCTGTAGCTAGAATGCATCTTTCAGGAATTTGCGCACAAACAGGAAGAAAATCAGAGGCTGTAGCTCTTTTGGCTGAAGCAAAGAAATTAGATAAAAATGGCATGATGCGTGATCAAATAAAAATGATGCAGTCACAATTACAAGTTACGCCATCTAAGAATCAAATGCGCATGGCTCAAATGATGGGCGGAAGAAAGAAAACTCCAAAAATGCGTTAATTAATTGTTGCCTTAATTCTATAAAATGTCTGAAAATCTTCGTACCTATTCAAAATCATGGGAAGACTATGAACTGTTGGATGCAGGTGGTGGAAAAAAATTAGAGCGCTGGGGAAACATCATTACCATCCGTCCAGAAATGCAAGCCTATTTTCACAGTGGAATTCCATATACAGAATGGCGGACTTTGGCACATTGGGAATTTGTTGAAGAGAAAGGTCAAACAGGAAAATGGAAAAATCTTCAAAAAGATTCTCCTAAAAAATGGAGCATTGGCTATAAACGTCTAAAGTTTAATTTAGAATTGACAAATTTCAAACATGTTGGTTTATTTCCAGAACAACAAAATAACTGGGATTTTATAAGTTCTCGCTTGAATGAAGGAGATCGATTTTTGAATTTATTTGCATACACTGGAGTGGCATCTTGCATTGCTCGGAACACTGGTGCGGATACTTTTCATGTCGATTCTTCAAAAAATGCGCTAGCTTGGGCAAAATCTAATATGGATGAAAGTAAATTGTTAAACATCCGCTGGGTGCATGAAGATGCCTTGAAATTTATTCAACGAGAAGCAAAACGTGGAAATAAATTTAATGGAATTGTTATGGATCCTCCCGCTTGGGGGATTGGTGCAAAAGGTGAGAAATGGAAGCTTGAAGATAAAATTGATGAACTCATGAGTGCTGCATCTGAAGTGCTTGATAAAGAAGGGTTTTTGGTCATGAATACTTACTCTCCAATGGTTGATGTTACTTTTATCACCGAACTATCTGAAATGTATTTTGAGGGTATGAAAAAGGAAATTAGTGAACTGTATATGGAAACAAAAACAGATAAGTTCATGTATTTCGGAAACCTTTTGCGTATCGGATAAATGGCGTATTTCTACGTTTTTTTCAGAGCAGAATTTAATGTTGAATCTTGAAATGTAAATCCAGCAGCACGAATTTTTTCATTCGAAACTTTTATTCCTTCTAGTACAATACAGGCTTGCTCTCCCAAAAATAATTTTAGAAGAAATGAGGGTACAGGTGGCAAAAAAAAGGGGCGTTTCATGCTAAGTGCAACTGATTTCATAAAGTCTTTATTCGAATCTAAACCTGCGTTTGCATTGTAGGAACCAACTAATTT
>RFSL01000093.1 GCA_009923965.1 Flavobacteriia bacterium
AAGACTTTATAAATGAAAAAAGCAATTAGTAAGAAACATCTTTTTTTAATTCTCCTTTTTTCTTTTTTAGTAGGTGATTTTTTTTCCCAAATATCTGCTAATGCTGGCATGGGAACACTTAATGGTTTTGGTGCAAAAAAAACATTCTTTGGTTTTAATTTAGGTCTAGAATACCCTAAAAGCAACCAAACTACTATTTACGGACGTATTGCTTATTACATACCAAGGAATAATATTGATTCTACTACATCCTCTGCAACTTCGACAACAACATATCCATATTCACTTCAACGCAATTATATTGTTTCTACTGGTTATCTAACGATAGAAGGAGGAACACGATATTATCTTTTAAATGGTTATGATAATGGTTTCTCTATTTATGGTGGGAGCACGATTTTAGTTTGCGTAAATAAAATTAAGAAAAATTATGCCGATTGGAATTACCCCTACAATGAAGCTAATTTTGAAAATTATGGCACTGCGAAGGGAACTATCTTAAATTTGGGTGTTGGCCTTCAGGGCGGATTAAAATATACCTTTCCAAGTATTGGGACCTTCTTTTGTGATTTAAGTGGTAATTACTTGATTGTCCGTCAAGCCAACAATGATATGGTCGGTGAATCTGATAATTACCCATTCAATTCTGCTATGCTCTTTACTTTTAACCTTGGATTCCGCAAAGACTTTTATTAATTATACTAGATTGCTAACTAAGTTTAATACAAAATCTAATTGTTCCTCTCTTGTCAATTTAGAATTATCCATCACAATTGCGTCAGCAACTTGAATTAAAGGACTTTCTTTTCTACTGGAATCCATTAAATCTCTTTCGGCTAAATTTAAAGAAATAGTATTTATATTGGTCTCAATTCCTTTTGATTTCAACTCCAAATATCTACGCTGAGCTCGAATTTCAGGAGAAGCCGTAATAAACAGCTTTAATTCAGCAGACGGGAAAACAACAGACGCTATATCACGACCTTCCATTACAATTCCTCCATTTGCCCCCATTTTTTGCTGCTCCATCACTAATTTAACTCTTACTTCTTTAATTGTTGCAACTTTAGAAACAACTGCAGCAACCTCAGTACCTCGAATTAGTTCTTCAACATTTTTTCCATTTAAAAGCAAGCAATTGTTATCATTGATCAATTGAAAAGATAAAGTAATATTTTTAAGGACTTGAATAATCTCCACTTGCTTTGGAGTACCATCTGCATCAAACAAATTATTTTGAAGACAATAAAGCGCAACACCACGATACATTGCTCCAGAATCAATAAAAATAAATGAGAGTTTCTTCGCCAAATCTTTTGCTAGCGTACTTTTTCCGCAAGCTGAATAACCATCAATTGCTATGGTGATTTGTTTTTTAATCATTTTTCAAAATTACAATTATTAAGATTAAAAAAGATGCTAAAAAAAAGTACGCTCTGGTCTTCTTAATAATAAATTGCTCTTCTAACTTTTGTGATATATTTAGCCAAGCGAATTACTTGTTTTGTATATCCAAATTCGTTGTCGTACCATGCATACAAAACGATATTTTTACCATCTAAAGAAGCAATTGTAGCATTTGAATCGAAAACCGAGCAACAAGTATTGCCAATTATATCACTTGACACCAATTCAGGATCAAAAGAATAATAAATTTGATTTACTAAATCCCCGTTTAAAGCCGCATCTTTAATAACGGCATTTATTTCTTCTATACTTGTTTTTTTACCAAGTTCTAAACTCAAAATAGCCAAAGATCCATTTGGAGTTGGAACACGAACAGCATTTGCGGTTAATTTATCTTTTAATTCTGGTATTACTTTAGTAACAGCACTTCCGGCACCTGTTGAGGTAATAACCATATTAATTGCTGCAGAACGACCTCTTCTGGGTTTATTATGCATGTTATCCAATAAATTTTGGTCGTTAGTGTAGGCATGAACGGTTTCTATATGACCTTTTACTACACCAAATTTATCGTTCACAACTTTTAAAATCGGAGAAATTGCATTCGTTGTACAAGATGCTGCAGAATATATATTTTCATTTTCTAAGTCCAATAAACCTTGATTAATTCCGTAAACTATATTTGGAACTTCTTTTCCAGGTGCCGTTAATAAAACTTTACTAACTCCTTTGGCTTGAAGATGTCTTGATAGCGTTTCCCTAGTTGTAAAAACTCCCGTATTATCAATTATCAAAGCATTGGATATTCCATACTGAGTATAATCTATGTCTTCAGGATTTGCAGCATCAATCATTTTTACAATCTGACCGTTAATAATGATCGATTTGTTAGCTAAATCTTCAACTACTGTTCCTTTAAATGAGCCATGAACAGAATCACTTCTCAAAAGTGATGCACGTTTAATGATATCGGCATCCGAAGAACCACGAGTAACAATTGCACGTAAGCGCAACTGCTGTCCTTTTCCAGCTTGTTTAATTAATTCTCGGGCTGCAAGACGACCAATTCTTCCAAAACCATACAATACAACATCTCTAGGACTTATTTCCGAAGAAGAATCTTTGAGGTTTTTTAATTTATTTATTAAAAATTCTTCTTTTGAAGAAAAACTAGCTTGTTCTGCTATCCATTCACTTGCCAATTTACCAATATCTAATTTTGAAGGAACAACTTCTGAAGAAAGAATAATATCTGCTAAATCGGAAGTAGTAAAAACATCGATTGGTTTATTTACAACCTCACCAGCATATTCGTGTAAATTTAAAATTTCGGAAATAGTAACATCTATTAGACTTTGGCGAAACAAAACCAATTCAATTCCCTTATCGTAGAGTAATTGACCAACTTTACTTTGAAGTTTAACAGCAGCTCTTTCTTTTTTGATGTGCAATTGAAGCACTTTTTCATAACTTAACTCTGTATCCATTTTTAATTTTATTGAAAATATAAAAAGCAAAAAAGGCTATCAGTTATAAACCGATAGCCTTTTGCTATAAATGATTATCCTAAATAAGATTTCAGCAACTTATTTCGCGAAGCATGGCGCAAACGACGAATTGCTTTTTCTTTTATTTGACGAACTCTTTCGCGTGTTAGATTAAATTTAGAACCAATTTCTTCTAAAGTAAGACCGTGATTCATTCCAATTCCGAAAAACAAACGTATAATTTCTCTTTCTTTATCAGTAAGAGTGCTCAATGAACGTTCTATTTCTTTTTGAAGTGATTCTGCCATTAAAACATGATCTGTTTTTGGCGAATCGTTATTTGACATTACATCCATTAATGTACCACCATCTTCATTTGTTGTAAGTGGAGCATCCATTGATACATGTCGACCTGAAACACTTAAACTTTCTTTGATTTTTTCTTCAGGTACCTCTAGAGCTTCTGCTAATTCTTCTGCTGAAGGTGGCCGTTCAAATTCTTGCTCTAGACGAGAAAATGCTTTATTGATTTTATTTAGTGAACCAACTTGGTTAAGTGGCAAACGAACAATTCGAGCTTGCTCAGCCAATGCCTGCAAGATTGATTGGCGAATCCACCAAACTGCGTAAGAGATGAACTTAAATCCACGTGTCTCATCAAATTTCTGTGCGGCTTTAATCAAACCAAGATTTCCCTCGTTGATAAGATCTGGAAGTGTTAAACCCTGATTTTGATATTGCTTAGCAACAGAAACAACAAATCGCAAATTTGCTTTTGTTAATTTTTCTAGTGCTTGCTGATCTCCAGCTTTAATTTTTCGAGCTAATTCAACCTCTTGTTCTGCTGTTATTAATTCTTCTCTGCCAATGTCTTGAAGGTATTTATCGAGTGATTGACTTTCACGATTTGTTATCGATTTGGTTATTTTTAGCTGTCTCATGTATGATTTAGATTCCTTTTAGAATTATTAGTATGTATTAAATCTATGTTATGCAAAGTAACGCGAAAAAAAACTAACTGAAAAATATTTTTAAGTGTATGTTTAATTAATTTTTAACTATTTTATTAACAATTGAGAAAAAAATGTTCATTTGATTTATAAACCAAATCCAACATACTCTCTCCTACCGCTTTCAGACATAATTTCAAGTAAAATTCCGCGATTTTGATCGTTTAATTTTGATGTTAATTGATCTACAGTCGAAATTGTTTCGTTATTAATCTTGGTTATAATTGTACCAACTTTAAAACCGAGTGACTGTAACTTACCAGCGCCAAGAGTTTTGATTTTAATTCCGTACGTTATATTCAACTCTTTCTTTTCTTTTTCTGTTAGTTCTATAAAAGTAGCACCCAATGCAGCATTCTTTTTTACTTCTTCTTTGGACACTAACGAAGTCTCCCCATCTTGGTTACGCAAAACAAGTTCTTTCGTTACTTCATCACCATCTTTCTGCCTTATAGTAATAGAAACTCTATCGCCTGGTCGTCTTTTTCCGATTTCTTCTTGAAGTGCTGCAACAGAATTAACTTCTTTACTACCTATTTTTAAAATTACATCTCCATCTTTAATTCCTGCTTTATCTGCACTTCCATCTTCAACAACTTTAGCAAGAAAGACACCTTTGAGATTTGGAAGACCTTCTTTTTCTTTTATTTCTTGTGTAATATCAGAAATTTGCACTCCTAAAAACCCACGTTGAACTATTCCATAATCAATTAGATCACGCATTACTTTTTGAACTAAATTAACAGGAATAGCAAAGGAATATCCACTATAACTTCCTGTTTGAGA
>RFSL01000094.1 GCA_009923965.1 Flavobacteriia bacterium
TGGAAATCAAAAAGATCACCACTTGTTTTTCCTTCAATATTTAACTCAAAATCTGGCAACATTCCACCAACTCCATATAAAAATACAAGTGGGTTTTCATTTGTCGTTTCTTCAATTTGTTCTCCTGTTTCTTGATCTGAAAGTTTGTATTTCAAAGAAACAACTGAATTTACTGTAATTTTCATATTTAGTTTAGCTTAGTAGATTCGTATTATTACTTTTTGCGCACTAATTCTTTCACAAAGTTAGGAAGTGCAAATGTATTGGCGTGAATGTCTTCGTTGTAATACCGGAGACCTTCTTTTGAGACAAATTCTTGTATTTCATTCTTGTTTTTCACCTCATTTATAGTAATATCACCTTTAATTCCATACTGAAAACTCCACATTCCTGTAGGGTAGGTAGGGACAAAAAACAAGGAAATAGGGGCCTTATCAAGACCAAAAATAGTTTGTAAGGTTTGATTTAATTCAACAAATGCTTTCTCATTAAATTTTGGAGATTCTCCTTGAGCGACTAAAATTCCGTCGTTTTTTAAAGCGGCATAACAGTTTGTGTAAAATTCCACAGAAAATAAACCTTCAGCTGGGCCAACAGGGTCAGAGCCATCAACGATAATAAGGTCATACGAATTTGGTGTAGTATTTTTCAGGAATTCAATTCCATCATCAACAAGCAAGGTTAATTTTGGATTATTAAATTCTGCAGCGATTTTTGGCAAATGAATTTTACATGCTTCAATTACCTCGCCGTCAATTTCAACCATTGTAACTTGTTCTATATTTTTGTGTCGCAGCACCTCTCTTGCTGTTCCACCGTCACCACCACCAATAATTAGTACATTTTTGGCACTTGGAAGTGAAAAAAGTGCAGGATGTGAAATCATTTCATGGTAATGGAATTCATCTTTTTCGGTTGTCATTACCATATCATCTAAAGCCAGCATTTTCCCGTATTTATAGGATTCTAAGATTCGAACACGCTGAAATGGCGATTGCACATCAAATAAAACATCACCCGTAAAGCGAAGTGAAAGCGCTTGTTCTTCATCTTTATCAGTGAACCAAACATTGCGCGTATAAAAATCAGGGTTTTTCCATTCTGCAGCTTTTTGGCGCATGCTGGTAATATCAAAGTCATTTCTTTGTAATAGATTGACAGAACCACGCTTTAATTCTAGTGCAGAGTATGATTTTGCTCCAAAGCATTCTTTTAAATGATCAAAAGAAATCCATGCATTCATTTCTCCACACGTAAATAAATCAACCGCAGCATAGCCGTATTCTGGCCAAGTATGAATTGCTAGGTGACTTTCTTGAATAACTACAACGCCAGAAACACCATAGGGCGAAAAATGGTGAAATGTAGAATTAATAACAGTAGCGCCAGCTTTTTGTGCAGCTGCAACCATGTCTCTTTCAATTGCGCTGACATCGTTCATGATGTGTGGATCACAATTCATAAATTCCACCAAAATATGATTTCCTAAAGCTGTACTCATTTTATTAATTTATTTTTTTTGTGAGCGCAAAATTACGAATTATATTTAAGCTAAAAAATGAGCTTATGACTTCAAGTTCACTGAATCTAAAGAATGTTAAAATCCTTTGAAATCAATTTTCTTATTCCAAAAGAGGAGATAATTTAAATAGTGGGATTTTTAATATCAAAGCGCGAACGGAAACAGTAGCTGTGTCGTCTTTTACAGATTGCACAATTCCGCTATCACGAATTCCGGAAATGCGCACCTTATCACCTTGAACCCAAGTCCAAGTTTGCGCCTTTGGAGTTTTAGCTTTATTAGAGGATTTAGAAGTTATTTGTGGTGCTTTTTTAGGACTTAGACTGCGTTTAGCACGTTCTTTTAAAAGATGTGTTTTAAACTCTTCAAATAAGGTGGCATGAATATCCTTTCTTTTTGCGTTGGCATTGAAAACATCCATCCACTTTTGTAATTTAGAACCCAGCTGAATCAGTTTAGCCTGTTCCTCAATTTGCATTCTCAGTTGTTTGGTTTTATAAGCAAAATTTTCTTCAGCACCAGATGAATTAGAAAGTTGTTCCTCCAAATTGTTCTTTAGTAATAGTGTTTCCTCCATTTTTAATTGGAGCTTATTCTTTTCTTGCTGCAGATCAACTAAAATTTGATTAAATCTCAATGTTTCTTGAGAAAGTAAATTTTTTGCTCTGTCAATCCAAGAACTTGGAATTCCATTCGATTTAGCTACTTCAAAAGTAAATGAACTTCCTGGCTGTCCAATCTGAAGCTCAAATAATGGAAGCCAATTTGACTCATCAAAGCGCATTGAACCATTTATAGCGCTTGGGCATTCCGTTACTTTTCTTTTGATTGAAGAGTAATGAGTTGTTAAAATCACAAAAGCTTTGGTTTTCACCAACTCCTCAAAGAAAACCTCTGCCAAAGCGCTTCCTAATTCAGGATCGGAGCCACTTCCAAATTCATCTAATAATAAAAGTGTATGGTCGTCAGCTTGACTTAAAAAGAAGTTCATCCTTTTTAAGCGGTAAGAGTATGTACTTAATTCATTATCAATAGATTGATTGTCTCCAATATCTGTATAAATTTGACTAAAAACACAGGCTTTACTAGTTGGTTCCACGGGAATTAGCAAGCCAGATTGAAGCATACATTGAAGTAAGCCACACGTTTTCAAGGTAAGGCTTTTTCCACCAGCATTTGGACCAGAAATAACCAATACACATGCCTCAGGATTGAGATTTATAGATTGAGGAACTGTAGTTTTTCCATTCAACTTATTTTTATCGCGAAGAATAGGGTGGAAGGCTGTATTCCAATTCATCAGTGGATTTTTCTGCATTTTGGGGATACAAGCATCCATAGATTCAGCCAGTTTAACTTTGGCATTAACAATATCTAACGATACAAGTGACTGTTGATAGGCTTTGATAAGCGGAAAAAACACCCTCAATTCTTGGGTTAAAGTCCATAAAATTCTACGAATTTCCTTTTGTTCATCGTCTTGTAAGGACTCAATTTCATGATTCAAAGGGACATTAGCCTGCGGTTCAATATAGGTAAGATTTCCAGTTTTACTAGATCCTAAAATCGCACCGGAGACACTTCTTTTATAAGAAGACTGAACACTTAGAACACGGCGTTCTTGAATAAAACTTTCAGAAGTTTCCCCTAAATATCCTGACTTTAGAAAACGACGCATTTCTCTATCAAAATTTCTATTAATTTGATTGCGTATAGTTTTAATGGAAATTCTAATTTTTAATAAATAGGGAGATGCATCATCCTTAATTTTACCTGTTTTATCAAATATCTTTTGAATCGGCTGAATGAGTTCTAATGAGTAATAACAGGACTTAAAGAGCCTAGATACATGAATAAAGCTTGGATTTTTCTCTAAAAATTGAAGAATAGCATTTACCATGTTACTAGCTAAGAGAATGCGCTGCACACCTTCAGTAGATAGAACTGAGTTTTCAATCGGAAGAATTTTTAATTCATGTATTAATTCTTCAAATTCAAGCGCTGGAAAAACTAATCCTTTATTCTTGATATATAATTTTTCCTGAACTGTTTCAAGCGCTTCTAAAACCTCATTGTATTTTCCTGAAGGTTGAAGCGTGAAAATTTTATTTTGCGCACTTTTACAAATAGCATAGCTAGCCAATTGTGAAATCACTTTTTGGAAATCTAATTCTTGTAAACTTTGATTGTCTGTAACCATTACTTGTAGTAAACAAAATTAAAACAATTCGCCTGATGTAATGTTCCAAATTCAGTTACATGATATTGTTCTATAATTAATATTATGTTAAATAGATATTCTGAGCAATACTAAGGCTTCCCTATCTTAAGGATTCTATTACAACTTTATAAAGCGTTGGTATCGACCTCCTATTTTAAGAAGGTATCCTTGCGGATCAAAATTAGAAAGATCTATTTCGTTGCTATTTATTGAAATAGATCCTGATTTCAAAAGTTGACCATATAAAGAATAGATTTCATAAATAGATGATTCAGCGATTTTTAAATCGACATGTATGGATTCGCTGCATGGATTTGGAAACACTTGAAAATCTTCCATTACAAATTGTTCTTCAACAGTTGCTGGATTGCATGAGATTAGTCCAAAAATATCATATTTAGAAAGAAAGTTCCAAATCTCTACTGAAGCATTGATATCATAGTTGGTCCCTGCCAAATTAATAATACTCCCTGGCCAAGTATGTTGTCCATTGGTGACTTTAAAATGAACCACTTCGCTGCAATTATCGCCATTTTCGTAGGTATATTTCTCAACGGTACTTCCGTCTGGTAAATTGATATTAGGTACATTAACAACCGTTGGTACAGTAGAACAATTATTAAATGTGCCCCAATGGTTTAACACATTTGTAATAGATGCTGTCCACCCTGCTGAGCCATTATAAGGAACAGTTGGATCAGTTGTTCCGTGGATTTGAATAATTGGCATAGGATGCGAAGCATTACAATTCCCCAATGTGGAAGGCGTCATGGAACCTGTAACAGAACCAACAGCCGCTATTTTATTACTCAACTCACAGGCAAGTCGAAAACTCATAAATCCTCCATTTGACATTCCAACAGCATAAATCCTGTTTTGGTCAACCGAATAAGCAGCTGATAAAGAATCTATTAATGCTTCTGTGAAACCTACGTCATCAACCGT
>RFSL01000095.1 GCA_009923965.1 Flavobacteriia bacterium
GCTCTAAATAACGCAGCCATAAATCGGCATTTTTTTTTCCTTTAAAGTTTTTCTTTTCCCATCCAAAAACCCATTTTTTAGAAATGGCGTCAATTACATATTTTGAATCAGAATAAATATGAACAGGGTATTTATTTGTCTTTAGATTTTCTAATGCAACTATCACTGCTAAAAGTTCCATTCGGTTATTTGTTGTTCTTCGAAATCCTTCTGACAATTCTTTTACTTGATTGTCAAATTCTAAAATAATTCCAAATCCACCGGGACCAGGATTTCCTCTTGATGACCCATCCGTATAAATATTTATGATTTTCATTTCTTTTCTCGCTTAGGATTTTGAGATAAAAATCCTTTCCAGGACCCTCCATTTCCTTTATTGTGTTCTCCAATTCCTTTTGAGAAATAATGACAAACAGCAACGGCTAATCCGTCAGTAGCATCTAGATATTTTGGAATATCATCAAATGATAATAATTTTTGAAGCATAGCAGCAACTTGTTCTTTTGAAGCATTTCCATTCCCTGTAATTGCTTGTTTTATTCTTCTTGGTGCATATTCTTCAAAAGGAATATTGTGATTTAAACAGGAAGCAATAGCAACCCCTTGAGCTCTTCCTAATTTTAGCATTGATTGTACATTTTTACCAAAAAAAGGAGCTTCGATTGCCATTTCATCCGGATGAAATTCCTCAATTAAGCCATTTAAGCGATCCAAAATCCTTTTTAATTTTTCAGGATGATTTGCAAGTTTATTTAACTGAATAATTCCGAAATTAAGCATTGTTAATTTTCCGTTTTTCACTTCAATTAAGCCATAACCCATGACTGTTGTTCCAGGGTCAATTCCAAGAATTATGCGGTCTTCAATCATTATTTATTTTTCAGAAATAAAACTAAATATAATTCAGGGATATTTGTATTTTTTGACCTTAATTCCTAAAAATAAGTAGGTTTTACTTACAGCTTTAATTTTTGTTTTATTCAACCTTTCTTATACTCAAGTATTTTCTTAACTTAGTTTCATGTATAAAGGATTGCAGATTTTAGTTTTTTTATTTCTTGCCCTGCATGTTCCAGTCTTTAACTTTGCTCAAAACAAGGAAGAAATTCTTCTTCGAGAAATTAGTTCTTCAAAAAATCAAAACTCAAAAATTGACAAATTAATAGAACTTCATAATTATTATTCAACTACTAATCGACAAAAATGGTTTGAATCAATAGATCTTTTAAACAAGGAGGCGCTAAAAATTGAATCAGAAGAATTAAAAGGAAGATTATTTCTATCTATGGGATCTGCCTATTTGGAGCTCGGTAATATTCTAGATTTCAAAAAGTGTTATGAATTAAATATTGCTAATATAAAGTTTTTGAGGTTTGAAGACACTCATGTTCAAAGACAATTAGCAATAGAATATCTAGTCACAAAAAAAGATGCTTTTGCTTCAAATTTTTCATTGAAACATATTGCATTTGCTAAAAAAAATAAGCAGAATAGGTTCATTTCAGAAGCTTATATTTCACGCTCTTTATTTTTCATGCAAACTCAGGTAAAAGATTCAGCTATTTACTATGCCAATTTAGCAACAGATTTCGCTAAACGCTCAGACACAAAGATATGTTTAGCACGTTCTTTGCATCACCAAGCAAAGATTCATTTTTTTTTTAGGAATTACCTTGAAGCAATTAACGAAGAATTTAAATTCCTCTATCTTGCTGAAGAATTAGACCATACTTATTTTAAGTCTTTAGCCTATAGGTCGATTGCAGAAATTTCTTTTGATGTAGGTAATTTTGACGAAACCACTATATATTTAAAGAAAGCAACTACTTTTTCAACTCGTTTATCGGATTTTTATGAGGAGGCAAAATTGAAGATTTATTTTGCTAAATTGTTTCTTGCTCGTGAAAATCTAACTAAAGCAAACAATACTATAAGCGAGGCATTAGCGACATTTAAAGCTTTTAATGATTATAGAAATCTTGGCACATGCACAAATGTTTTAGGCCAAATAGCTACTCAAAAATCAGATTATGAAACAGCTATAAATTATTTTAATTCAGCTATAGATTATTTAGGAATTTCGGGTGTGAAGCAGGAGTTAGATTTAGTTTTCAATAATCTTGGGAAACTTTATTTAAAAAAGGGAGATTTAATACAAGCAGAATCATATTTGTTAAAAGTTTTAAGCCAAGGAAGTAAATCAGGCGAGCTATCTCAAAATTACAAGTTGCTATCAGAATTATATTTTAAAAAGAATCAGTTACAATTAGCTTACAATTATCAGAATTTATACCTAAGTATTTTGGAATACAATGCTTTGTCAACAGATGGGAGTAAAGTTTTACAACTAACAGAATCAAATTTAAGAGAAGAACGAGAAAGGTTGATTTCCTATCAAAAAGAATCTATTCAAGCGAAGGAAATGATAACAATAAAGCTTACCAGACAGATTTTTATTATAGTTGTTTTTGCTGTATTACTATTATTTCTATTATTTTTTCTGATTGTCAGAAGCCGTCAAAATAAATTAAAACAAAGTCAAAAAGAAGCTGAATTATCACAGTCTTTGTTGCGTTCTCAAATGAATCCACATTTTATTTTTAATGCTATGTCAGGAATTCAAAGTTATATTTATAGCCACGAACCAGATAAGTCTTCTCAATTTCTAGTTAATTTTTCCAGATTGATTCGCCTTATATTGGAAAATTCATCGAAAGAGTTTATACCACTTGAATTAGAGTTAGAAATAATCGAAAAATATTTAACAACACAAAAAATGCGTTTTGAAGATAGATTTGATTTTAAGTTAAATATTGACGAGCTCTTAGTAGAAAAACAAGCCTTAATTCCCCCAATGATTACCCAGCCTTTTATTGAAAATGCAATTGAACACGGACAATTACATACGCTTGTTGATGGCTGTATAAATATTACAATTACAGAGGAGAATAAAATGCTTCAGATAATTATTTCTGATAATGGAGTAGGACGAAAGGGTTCAAGAAAAACAAAAAAAATAAATAGCCATAATTCAATGGCTATAGATATAACGCGCGAAAGAATTCGAATTCTTAATCAGAAATATAAGACGAATGGAAATTTAAAAATTCGTGATTATGATGAATTAAATGAAATTGGAACAGAGGTTATTATAAAAATTCCTCTTAAGTTTGAAAATAATTGATTTAAATTTTAAAAGATGAATAAAAAAATTCTTATTGTTGATGATGAAAATCCAACACGACAATTAATCAAGAAAATGATTAATTCTTTTGGTTTAAATTTAGATGTTTACACTGACGGTGAAAATGTTAAGACCGCAATTTCTGCAATCGAACGAATTCAGCCTGATTTAGTTATTTTAGATATTCAAATGCCTGACGGAAACGGTTTTGATGTCTTAAAGGCTATTCCTGATAAAAAATTTGAGGTGATATTTATAACAGCATATCAGGAATATGCAATTCAAGCTATTAAATTCAGTGCTTTAGATTATATCTTAAAGCCTTTGGCTAGTGATGAACTTAAGACTGCATTGTTAAAAGCAATAAATTCACTAGACCAAAAGAAAAGCAATTTCCCTTTTGTTGCTTTAGATAATAACATACAAGCGCATAAAAAAAAGAAATTGATTTTAAAAACTCTTGAGAGCATGTTTATTGTTGATATTGACAATATTGTTAGATGTGAATCCGATAAAAATTACACCTTCTTCTTTTTTGCTGAAGGGAAAAAAATCTTAGTTTCTAAGACACTCAAAGAATATGATATGTTGTTATCAGATCTTTCTTTTTTTCGAGTGCAACAGTCTCATTTGATTAACATGAATTATGTTGATCGTTACGACAAACATGAAGGAGGATGTGTTATTATGAAAGATGGTACTCAAATCCCTCTGTCTCATGCGAAAAAGGAGCAATTTTTTAAAATGTTGGAGACACTCTAATTATATAAGTGCCTGTTTTAAGTCTTCTATTAAGTCTGAAACATCTTCAATACCAACGCTTAAGCGAATAAGTGAATCAACGACGCCACTTTTTTCTCTCACTTCTTTTGGGATTGATGCATGCGTCATTGTTGCAGGATGTCCAATCAAAGATTCTACACCTCCTAAGGATTCAGCAAGTGCAAATAGCTTTACCTTTTTTACAATTGCAAGTGCATCTTCCAGATTATTTCCTTTTAATGTAAAAGAAATCATTCCACCAAACCCACGCATTTGATGCTTTGCAATTGTATAGTTAGGATGATCTTCAAAACCTGGCCAATAAACTTTCTCAATTTTTGAATTGGTTTTTAAGTAATGTGCTATTTTCTCTCCATTTTCACAGTGTCTTTGCATACGAAGATGCAGTGTTTTTATTCCTCGTAAGACAAGAAATGAATCCATTGGTCCAGTTACAGCTCCCGAGGAATTCTGTATTCGATACATTTCATCTGCTATCTTATTATTTGAAGTAACCAATGCGCCCATAATAACATCTGAATGCCCACCTAAGTATTTCGTAACGGAATGCATTACAATATCTGCGCCCAAATCTAATGGAGTTTGTAAGTAAGGAGTTGCAAAAGTATTGTCCACGCATAAAAGAGCTCCTGATTTTTTAGCAATCTTTGCCATCGCAGAAATATCAATAATATTCATCATTGGATTTGT
>RFSL01000096.1 GCA_009923965.1 Flavobacteriia bacterium
TCATCACCAACTGCGTAAGCATATTGACGATAAGTTTTATACTCTCGAGTTATTGCTTGTGAAGAAACATAACGCCCAGGAATGAAATCTATAAAATTTAATTTATCGTTAAGGGTTAACTCAAAAAAATGAGCGCCTTCAGTTGAACCAAGAATTGCATATTCTTTATTGCTCCTCTCAAAACCCCAACAACTTGAGTAACGAACATTACTTGAATTTGTAAGGAGCGTATCTGATTTCCAAACATCCAAAAGTGAAATATTCTGAATGTACTGACTTTTTGCAAAGAAAGAAAACAAACAAAAAAAGAGAAATAAAGACCTCATCTTCGAAGATATTTATTTTTTGAGCTGAAAATTATTCTACAGAGCAAGAAGCGATAGTAGATTTACAAATTAAATTTTGCCTTTACTTTGTCGACAAAATCTAATTTTTCCCATGTAAATAACTCTACCTCTTTGGAAATCACTGTGCCATCTGGCGACTTGAAATGCTTTGTAACAATTTCATTTTTGCGACCCATGTGGCCATACGCAGCAGTTTCCTGGTAAATGGGATTTCGTAATTTTAAACGTTGCTCAATAAAGTAGGGACGCATATCAAATATTTCACTAATTTTTTCAGCAATTTCACCATCACTTAAGCCAATTTTTGAAGTCCCATAGGTATCAACAAAAAGTCCACAAGGCTTTGCTACACCAATTGCATAGGAAACTTGAACTAAAATCTCATCGCACAAGCCAGCAGCTACAACATTTTTAGCAATATGACGTGTTGCATATGCTCCAGAACGATCAACTTTTGAGGGATCTTTTCCTGAAAATGCGCCGCCACCATGTGCACCTTTACCACCATAAGTATCAACGATTATTTTTCGTCCTGTTAATCCTGTATCTCCGTGTGGACCTCCGATTACAAATTTTCCAGTAGGATTAATATGATATTTTATTTCGTTATTAAATAGCGCTTGAAGTTCAGGTTTTAATTTTGCTATAACACGCGGAATAACAATTTCAATCATGTCCTTTTTTATTTTAGCAAGCATTGTTGCTTCTTCATCAAAATCGTCATGTTGCGTTGAAACAACAATCGTATCGATGCGTTGAGGAATGTTGGCATCTGAATATTCAATTGTTACTTGCGACTTTGCATCTGGTCGAAGATAGGGTATTAAACTCGATTCATTATTGCGAATCTCCGATACTTCTTGTAGAATTTTGTGAGCCAAATCCAATGCAAGTGGCATGTAATTATCAGTTTCCTTTGTTGCATAACCAAACATCATACCTTGATCACCTGCACCTTGATCTTCAGGATTGCTTCTCTCGACTCCTTGATTAATATCTGAAGATTGCTCGTGAATTGCAGAAAAAATACCACAAGAATTTGCATCAAACATATATTCTGACTTTGTATACCCAATTCTACGAATTGTTTCTCTCGCGATAGCTTGCACATCGAGATATGATTTTGACTTTACTTCTCCTGCCAAAACAACCTGTCCAGTTGTAACAAGTGTTTCACATGCAACTTTTGATGTCGGATCAAAAGCCATAAAATGATCAATTAGTGCGTCAGAAATTTGATCTGCAACTTTATCTGGGTGACCTTCAGAAACAGATTCGGAAGTGAAAAGATATGCCATTGTTATTTTTTTAAGGTATAAAGATACAACTATTCAACTTGTTGTATAATGGTTTATTAGCACTTTTAAAAAAAAGTTTGCTTTTGTTTGACCATTTGTCTTAATAGCGGGTTAGGCCTATAGCGATCTTCCCCGTATTCATCAAATAAGACCTGCAAATGATTTAAGATATTTTCCAATCCTATTTCATCAGCCCATGCTAACAATCCCTTTGGATAATTAACCCCTTTGGTCATTGCTAAATCAACATCTTCTTTCGATGCAACCTGCATAAAAACGGCATCAATTGCCTCATTTATTAACATAAGCAGAATTCGATGAAAGATTTTTAATCCTAAATCATTATTCAGAGTAGGTTCAGGAGAAAGTGCTCCCGAAGAATAATCGTAAAATCCTCTACCAGATTTTCTGCCAAAAAAACCAGCTTCTTTTAATCTTTTTTGAGTAAATGAGGGTTTAAAACGCGAATCGAAATAAAAAGCACTGAAAACTGATTCTGTAACAGCATAATTTACATCGTTCCCGATATAATCCATTAGAGCAAAAGGCCCCATTTTAAATCCTCCAAAATTTGTCATGGCCCAATCTATCGTTGCAAAATCTGCAATTCCCTCATCATAAATCCGCAAGGCCTCACCATAAAATGGGCGAGCAACTCTATTTACAATAAAACCAGGAGTATCCTTGCAAACTACTGTAATTTTTTTCCAACTTTGAATTAATTCAAGAGCGGAACTTAAAAAATTAGGCGCTGTTTGTACCGCGGGAATTATTTCAACAAGAGGCATTAATGGTGCAGGATTGAAAAAATGAATTCCGATTACGCGACTTGGATTCTTCAGCACTGAACCAATTGATGCAATAGACAATGAAGAAGTATTACTCGCCAATATACAATCTGAGGATACAATTTCTTCAAGTGCTGCAAAAACCTTGTGCTTAATTGTCAAATCCTCTAAAATAGCTTCTATTATTAGTTGACAAGGAGCAAAAGACTGTAGTTCAGAAGAATATGTTATACGAGATTCTATCTCAGACTTGTCAGAAATAGAAATTTTTTCTTTTTCAATTAACTTTGATAAAATCAAAGAAAGATTCGATTTAGCCAGATCTAATTGAGATTGATTTACATCAACGAGAATAACTTGATTTCCATTTTGTGCAGCGACTTGAGCTATTCCTGCGCCCATTGTTCCAGCTCCTAAAACACCTATTATTTGCTTCATATTATTTTCCCTTGAATTGTGGTGTTCGTTTCTGCAAAAAGGCATTCACACCTTCCGCAAAATCATCTGTTTCTCCTGCTTGAGTTTGTAATTTTTCTTCAAGTTCTAGTTGATCTTCCAATGAATTAAAAAGACCAAGATTGACTGCTTTTTTTGTTAAGCCCAAACCCCTTGTTGGCATCATGGCAAGTTGCTCTGAAAATCGAGTGATTTCTGAGGAAAAATCATCATCATCAATAACTTTATAAATCATATTTAATTTTTCTGCCTCTTCTGCCGAAACTTTATCTCCTGTCATCATTAAAGCAAGTGCTTTTTGCATACCAATTAAACGCGGTAAAAAAAATGTTCCTCCTGAATCAGGAATTAAACCAATTTTTGAAAAAGCCTGAATGAATGATGCAGATTTTTTAGCAAAGGTAATGTCGCAAGCCAAGGCAATATTTGCGCCTGCGCCAGCAGCAACTCCATTTACAGCAGCAATAACTGGCTTTTCAATTTCGCGAATTTTAAGAATAATTGGGTTATAATGATCGCGCACAATTGATGTTAAAGTTGGTCCTTCATTATCAGTTGCTTCCCCTAAATCTTGACCAGCAGAAAAAGCTTTTCCCTCTCCAGTTATTACGATAACTCTAACTGAATCATCTTTTGAACAAGCATCGAGGGTAGCTTGCAGCTGAAACGCCATTGTTTGATTGAAGGAATTATAAACACTTGGTCTATTTAAGGTTATTGTGCAAACTCCATTAGCATCTGATCTTACAATTTCCATAATAATCGTTTATAGTACAAAAATAAAAAGGTCCATGAAATAGGCGACTATTTACGTGAATAAATATCATTCATTTTTTGAATGCGCTCATGAACTTGCTTACGCAACGATAATGGCGCTATAATTTCTACTTCACCGCCATAGCCCAACAAGTTGCGAATAAATTCTTCAGATACCAAAATTGTAAGTTCAAAAGTAGTTTGATCTTGATTTTCCGAGATGATTTTCTGGGACTTATGAAAGGGCTGCGATGCTATGTATTTTGCTGCAATACTGTTTGCTATTAGACTAATTTTTTCTGCTTTACCTCGGTAAGTTGTAATTCCAATTGTATCTTGAAAAAAAGACTCCGTATCAAAATTTTCAGGAAAAAATGCGGCGTCTTCCAAGACAATTGGGTCTTGCATTCTATCTAAGGCATAAGTAACTACATCATTTTTTGATTTATCAAAAGAAATTAGGTACCAACGATTTCTGTACTCTTTTAGTAAAAGTGGCGAAACTTTTCGAGGTTTTTCAATTCCTTTTATGAAACTAGCATAGGTAAACCAAATCATTTTTTTTGTGCGAATTCCTTCTAAGATAATCGGTAAAAATTCATTTCCGCCAACTGAAAATACTGATTCAAATTGTACAAACCGATTAATTTCTTCATCTTCTGAATTACTTCCAATGGAAACACGATCAACTATTTTATCAATTGCATTACCAAATTGCTGAAAAAAAGGAACCTCCCGAAATTGCTGCAGTGTATTAACCGCAAATTTAATTGAACTCAATTCATCTTCGGTTAGAGGAATATCATTGATGCTAAAATGAGGGTCATCGTAAAAGTATCCGTTATTTCGTTTACTATATTTAATTGGCGCATCGTGTTCCATTTTCATAGAAAACATATCTTTTTCAATAGTTGAATCACATATATTATCGCCAAAAGTCGCACCGTAGAGGGCTTCCTCACACGATTCTCTCATAGCTTGTTTTGATGGAAAAGG
>RFSL01000097.1 GCA_009923965.1 Flavobacteriia bacterium
AATCGTCAGCGGGAATAGATTGTCCGTTATAAGTTCCATCCCAACCGTTTCCTTTTGGGTTTACTTGTGTTATTAATTTTCCCCTTTTCACAAGCTTCGATCACGTTTTGATTTATATTAGTAGTCATGCATACAGCTGGCTTAATACCTTGGTAGGGATATTTATTTTTGCTAAAAACAGGTGGATTCAATAGCAAGCTATTATATGTATTTGTTTGATACTTGGTCGAAATACGCTCCATTCCCTTTTCCTGGACATCAAATCACAGCTCAAGTAATCAGTTTTCGATTGCCAAGTGTTTATCTAACAGGACTTGTAAAAGGCGATACTTCGGATAAATACGTAAAGGAAGTAATAACAGCTTTTGAAAAAAATGGCTGGAAAATCAGTAACTTAAAATCTGAAAGTGGTTACCACAACTGGGATTTAAAGGTAGATGGGTTTTATACTCAAAAGTTTATTCAAACCCATTTTCCATTGCTTCATTCTTTCATTTACATTTTGCCTCAATCAAAAAATGCCGAGCCATTAGAAACATTCATCAAAGTTCGTCATTCACGTCCGCTAACAATTTCCCTATATTCAGATTGTGTTGCGATTGCATCCTCAAGTTCTTATGAAAGAACATTTCAATTTATGATTTATCCCGATGCAGAGGTGGATTTATTGAACGGATTATCATGGGAAGATGTAAACGAAATCAACGACTTTTCAAGAGAATTACCGTATGATTAAAATCAAATATTGCCTGCTTTTACTGATTTTTGCGGTAAGTTTTTTAGCAAAAGCCGACTTGCGTCCGAGTTATTTGAAAGTCTCATTGAGCGCTTCTAAAACGAAATTTACAACCACTGAACTTGTACAAATAAACGTCACATTAACCAATGGCGATGACAAATCCCATTCGATTCTTGTGCCTGGAAGACAGTATCAGGGGATGAAATTGATTTACTTTTCATGGTATAAAGTAGATGAAAAAAACTTTTATACGGAAGTTCACCGCGATTCAAGAATCATCTCGATGGACACAAGTGTAAAAGGCTATATTCATTTTAATCGACTGGATTCAAATGAATCTACTACAATTCCCTTTTTCTTCAACGACACTAAAAATGCCCAAAAACACATCAACTCCAATTACGAAATTCCAAAATTGCCACCCGGAAATTATAAGATTATAGCTTGGTACTATCCTTGGGACGAAGAACATGCCAAATATGCCTTCAACAAATACGATTGGGAAGGTCAAGATGAAAATCCAGATAAAAATCCAGAGTTATTAGACTTGTCTGAATCTGGTACACAAAGCACCTATTTTGATGTAGAAATTTTAGAACAGGCTGAAATTGACACTCCAAATTTTACCAATAGTTGTGAAAAAGCGTGTAAATTGTGTCGAACGATTGAACATGAAAACTGGAAGAGAACCAAAGGTATTATTCGTCGTGATTCTAAAGATTATGAAGAAAATAATTTGGGGAAAAACACCAAAGGAACTTGGCAAAAGGCCCATCGAAACATCGCTTTTTTAGGTGATAATCCCGATGCGATTTTAGCTTCTTTGCCCGCTTTTTTATCACGGGAAATTATCTTTCAAAACAAAAATGGCATTCATTATTTTGGACTTACATGGCAACTGGGAAAAATAAGTAGAGTAGGTTCTCGAATAAACACCGTCTTGTATATGATTGGAATTAAAAGAATTAGAATTAAAGACTCAAATGTCAACTATTCAAAATTAAAATATTTGAGGAGAATAGGAATATAAATTCTTTCTGAGCCTTTGAGCATAGAAGTCTTTTTAACGTAATTTTATAAAAAATTTATTATGGAATCTAAGGAAAGAAAAAGTTTGTCACTACTTATTAGCCAAGTCCTTCCTGAGTGGACAGAAAAAGAAAATTTCTTGAATAGGAATTATAAATTCAACGATTTTACATCGGCTTTTTCGTTTATGAGTGAGGTGGCTTTGGCATGTGAAGAATTAGATCATCATCCCAATTGGGAAAATACTTACAATCTTGTTCACGTGAACCTTCGAACACATACTTCCTCATCTATTACGGACAAAGATTTGGATTTAGCCAAGCGCATGGATCTAATATATTTGAAATTCTCATCGTAGAGACCTTATTAATGAATACCCCAAAATTGAAAACATCAAAAGCACTTTTGATGAATTCTAACTAAATTTTATTTCAATTACTAAACTAACTTTTGTTCGCATATACCTGATTTATCGGCAAGTATCTAACGCATTACTTTTTATATTTCACAATCGAAGATGGCTAAATTTCACAACAAACCAACTGGAAATTTAAAAGGCGGGTATGACACCGTAAATCCAGCTCTTGATCATTATTTTCATTGATTTTCAAAACGTTGACTAAAAACAAACAGAATTACGGAAATTTTATATTTTGTTAAAATTTAATGTTTATTATAAAAATTAACATATTTATCCTTAATTCGATGAAAGGATGTTGTAAAAAGTCCGATCGACAGCTTGCAAAACCGTAATGACCAGAGTAGCCATATTGTAAATTTGTTATATATTTGATAGTATCAAATGATAGTATCAATTTATGAGCCCTCCTTATCAAATCACTCCTGAAATATTAAAACTGATTGCTTCTATTTCTGAAAAAATAGGTCAGATAAATGCGAAATTTCTAGATAAACCATCCCCAAAACTTCGAAAGGAAAATAGAATAAAAACTATTCATTCTTCCTTAAGTATCGAAGGTAACACACTCACTGAGGAACAGATCACTGCATTGATAGAGAATAAGAGAATCATTGGTCCAGAAAAGGAGGTTAATGAGGTTTTGAACGCTATTGCAGTTTATAATCAACTAAAAACATTCGATCCAATCTCTTCAATATCATTCTTAAAAGCTCACGAGACCCTTATGAAAGGTTTGGTGGCAGATAACGGAAAATACCGCAATAAAGGGGTTGGAATTATGGCCGGTGATCGAATTGCACATATGGCACCACCTGCTGATAATGTGTCATATTTGATGAATGATCTATTCGATTATCTTAAAAAATCAAAAGAGATATCTCTAATAAAGAGTTGTGTTTTCCATTATGAAATGGAATTCATTCATCCCTTCATTGATGGTAATGGCAGAATGGGAAGATTATGGCAAACCTTGATTTTGATGAAAGAATATCCTGTCTTTGAATTCATTCCTTTCGAAAATATAATACATAAAACCCAAAGTGAATACTATCATGCACTTTCACAAAGTGACAAATCGGGCAGCTCAACCCCTTTCATTGAATATATGCTCAAGGTGGTTAATGATTCGTTGTATACTATGCTTGATTTCAAAAGTAGAGTTATGTCAACAGAAGATCGCTTAACCTATTTTATTGAAATATGTGAATCTGAATTCAGTCGAAAAGATTACATGAGCGTTTTCAAAGAAATTTCCTCGGCAACAGCAAGTCGTGATTTGAAACAAGGCGCAGAACAAGGCTGGTTTGAAAAGGAAGGAGATAAAACAAAGACGATTTACAGAATAATAAAATAGCCATAACAGCAAGCAAGCGCCAACCCAAATCTTTTTTCGGTGAAACTTTTAGTTTGAAAAAAAAATTATATCATCGATGAAACGATGTTGTAAAAAGTAGGTCGATAGCCTGCTTGCAAAACCGTTACCACACATAATAATAAGACCGCAGTATTACAAATTAAAAGAACTGAATTACGGTCAATATCAGCATATTCAAGTGTTTTAGTACATGAAGCCATAAACGCTAAAAGTGGCATGGGTGATGTTAGTCGAGGTTGTGAGCATAAATTGAATGAAATAATCGGAGTGCTAATCGAAAAAATATTAATGTGAAAGCAGTAAAAAGAAAATTCATAGACGGTGATGAAATCTTAAGATTTACGGTTGCTAACAACTTTGAAATTGAAAGGTATTTTAATGCCAATAATTTAAATTTTGAGAATAACACCCTTAATTTATGGTTTGACCATTCCTACGCAAAAATTGCTGATACCATAGCGGTTGAAGCAATCTTCTTTGACTTTTTTAAGAAAATTGAAAAATACGAAACGGTCGAATTTGTTGAAGTATTTAACGTTTCACTCCCGAAAGAAGGTATTCTGAAACACAATGAGTTTTCAATTCCAATTTTACTTCAAGAAAACACAAAATACTTATGGAAAATCAATTTTAAAATTAAACCGAAAATTGTTTTTGATTTACACATATCGCTATCTTGACAAATATAAAAAATGACGGACAATGAAAGAATTACGTGTGATAACAAAGGCTAAAATCAAGCGGGCGGATAATTCCAATTTGAAAGGTATTGCGACTAATAAACTTCATTATATTTGCCATTTATGTGTATATCTGAATTAACGGCAAATAAAATGCTTAGGAAGATAGAGGGCATTTGGAAAAACTAGATAGAAGTATTACCTTAGTAGAAATAAAAAAGAAATGGCTCAAGTTGATGTAATTAGAAATGGAATTATTGATAAACTGCTTGCAATATCAGATAAAGATTATTTGATGGCTTTGCTTCGTTTGGTTGATAATAGTGCGGTTCAAGAAGATAAAATTAAATTGACTAAGGAGCAAAAG
>RFSL01000098.1 GCA_009923965.1 Flavobacteriia bacterium
TGTGCAATCATTAAACCAGAGTTCAATCCTGGATTTGCAACTAAAAATGGAGGTAAACCTCGACTTCCTGAAATTAACTTGTAAATTCTTCTTTCTGAGATACTTCCCATTTCAGCCATTGCAATCGCCATAAAATCTAATATTAGGGCCAAGGGTTGTCCGTGGAAATTTCCTGCAGAAACAATGTCATCTTCATCCGGAAATAGTGTCGGATTATCAGTTACAGCATTAATCTCTCTTTCAATTACCAAAGAACAATGATCTAAGGTGTCTTTTGTTGCTCCGTGAACTTGTGGTATACAGCGAAATGAATACGGATCTTGAACATGCTCTTTAATCTTGGAAATAATTTCGCTTCCTTCAAGATATTTGCGAATTAGTTTAGCTGTTTCAATTTGACCCGGATGATTTCTTATTGAATTTACATTATCCTGAAAAGGATTAATTCTTCCATCAAATGCATCTAAAGACAAGCTAGCAATTAGGTTCCAATTTTTCCATAAGAGCTTAGAATTTGCAATGCAAGATGTGGCGTAAGCAGACATAAACTGTGTGCCATTCAACAAAGCCAATCCCTCTTTTGATTGAAGTTTTATAGGAAGTAAATTAAATTTCTTAGCTATTTCAGCTCCAGTGTATCGTTGACCCTCAAACTCTACTTCACCTTCTGCAATTAATGGTAAAGACAAATGGGCAAGCGGAGCTAAATCTCCAGAAGCACCCAAACTTCCTTGCTCGTATATAATTGGAGTAATATGCTGATTGTAAAAAAATAAAAGTCGCTCAACAGTTTCTAATTGAACTCCAGAGTTTCCTTTTGATAAACCAATAGCTTTTAAGAGCAACATTCTTCGAACAATTTCAGTTGGAACCTCATCGCCCATTCCACAAGCGTGAGATAGTACTAAATTGACTTGTAATTGAGAAAGTTCAGTTTTTGAAATCGCAGTATTACACATGGAACCAAAACCTGTATTAATTCCATAAATTAAATCAGTTGATTTTTCGAGTTTCGTGTTTAAATATTCTCTGCAAGCTACAATGGATTTTTTTGCATTTTCTCCTAAGGAAACAATCGCGTTTGAATTGAAAAATTTTTCAAATTCTAAAATAGAAATATATTGATTGTCAATGTAATAAGTTTCCATAATTAAAGTATTACTTTCGAATCATTTGAGCAAAATCTTTTGAGAAATAGGTCAGAATCCCATCTGCTCCGGCTCTACGAATACTCAATAAAATTTCATAAACTGCTAAATCATAATTTAGATAACCGCTTTTGGAAGCTGCATAAACCATTGCGCATTCTCCACTTACATTGTACGCAGTAATTGGAATAGGAAAATTCTCCCGCAACATATGAATGACATCCAAGTAACACAAAGCAGGTTTTACCATCAACATATCAGCTCCTTCATCAAAATCTAACTGTGCTTCTAACAAGGCCTCTCTCTTATTGGCAGGATTCATTTGATATGTTTTTTTATCTCCTGATTTTGGAGCAGAATTTAAAGCATCTCGAAATGGTCCGTAGAATGCACTTGCATATTTTGCTGTATACGACATAATACTAACATCACTAAAACCATTTTGATCTAATGCTTCACGAATTACTCTCACACGACCGTCCATCATATCAGAGGGCCCAATAATATCAATTCCAGCTTGAGCTTGAGCCAATGACATTTTTGCTAATATAGGAAGTGTTGTATCGTTGATTATTTTGCCGTTTTCTACATACCCATCGTGACCATCAGAGGAATAAGGATCCATTGCAACATCACTCATCAGAACAGATTCAGGAAAACGTGCTTTAATTTGTCGAATGGCTTCTAAATAAAAATTATCTTCAGCATAACTGTATGAAGCAATTTTATCTTTTAAAACTTCATCAACACATGGAAAAATATCGAATGTCTGAACACCAAGATTCATACATTCTTCAATTTCAGGCAATAAACGATCAAGCGACCAACGGTAATTATTTGGCAAAGAACTTACTTCTTCTTTTATATTTTTTCCGTCTTTCAGGAAAATCGGATAAATTAAATGCTGTGGACCTAAATTTGTTTCTTCCACCAAATTTCTAATGGCACTAGACTTTCTATTTCTTCGAGGGCGAATATTCATAATCTCTTACATTAACATTCCACCGCAAACATGAAGTGTTTGTCCAGTGATATAGGAAGACATATCTGAAGCTAAAAAAACTGTTGCTTTTGCAACATCTAGTGGCTGACCTCCGCGCTTCAATGGAATTCCATTTCGCCATTCTTCAACAACTTTCTCATCCAATGATTTTGTCATTTCTGTTTCTATAAAGCCCGGGGCAATTGCATTACAACGAATATTTCTAGACCCTAATTCTGCAGCAATTGATTTCGTAAAGCCAATTAAACCTGCTTTCGATGCTGCATAATTGGATTGTCCAGCATTTCCTTTTACTCCAACTACACTTGACATATTTATAATAGAACCTGATCTTGCTTTCAACATTGGTCGCTGAACAGCTTTGGTTAAATTAAATGCAGATTTTAAATTTACATTTATTACAGCATCCCATTGCTCCTCAGTCATTCGCATCAATAAAGTATCTCTTGTAATTCCTGCATTGTTTACCAAAACATCGATTGTACCAAATTCCTCTACAACATCATCTACCAATTTCTGTGCAGCTTCAAAATTAGATGCATCTGAGCGAAAACCTTTAGCCACCCCTCCATTTTTTGATAATTCATTTTCTAAATCGCGTGCTTTTTCATCTGATGAAAGATAGGTAAAAACTACTGTCCCACCTTGAAGAACACATTCTTCTGCAATTGCTTTTCCAATACCTCTAGAAGCACCAGTAATCAAAATAACTTTATTCTCTAGTAATCCCATAAATTATTTTTTCGTCAAAATTAAGCATACTATCTGTCTCCTACGCAAATTAACTTGAGAAGTTGTTAATTACTCCTCTTTTTTAAAAGATTTACAATTCATTTGCATCATAGACAATCAGGCCTTTTATAAAGGTCATCCAAGAATAGTTTTGTTGAAATTTTACCTGCGATTGAACTTTACGTTCAAAAATCACAAAAGTAGCATCCTTCCCTTTCTCCAATGATCCTAATTTATTTTCTTGAAATGAGGCAAAAGCTGCCCAAATTGTCATTCCACGAAGAACTTCTTCCAAAGAAATTGCCTCATTCATATAAAAACCCTCGATAGATTCATCAGTTGCTGTTCTTCGCTGAACTGCCGCATGAATTGTCAAAAATGGATTCGTTCTTTCGATCGGAAAATCTGTTCCAATTGCGAGCATTCCAAATTGACTTAGCAACGTTTTGTATGCATAAGCACCTTTTATGCGCTCTGCTCCTATTCTGTTAATTGCCCAGCGCTGATCTGAAACTGCATGCGTAGGTTGCACTGAGGGGAAAACAGAATAATCTGCAAATTTTTTAAAATCATTTGGATCAATAACTTGAGCATGCTCGATTCGAAAACGATGATCTTTTTTCTTTTGAAAAGCATCCTTGTAAATTTCTAAAACTAAAGCATTTGCTGAGTCACCAATTCCATGTGTATTCATTTGATAATCATTTTCAATACAAAATTGCGCCATATCCTTTAATTCCTTCACACTTGTCAAAAGTAAACCATGAGAATGTGCAGCATCTTCATAACTTTTTTTTAAATATGCACCTCTAGATCCCAAGGCACCATCTGCCCATACTTTAAAGCTTTGAATTGATAAGTTTTTATATCGAAATTGACCGTATTTTTTTGCAAAATTTAGATTTTCCTTACTCATTCTCAACATGGCATAAACATCTAGTTTAAGATATCCATTTTTCACCATATTCCGAAATAGCGAAATGTGTCGGTAGTCAATTCCAGCTTCGTGAACTCCAGTTATTCCATATTGAAAAAGTTCTTCTTGGATTTCTATTATTGCTTTAGATAAGTCTGCATCCGAAAATTTTGGAATTGAAGCTTCAACAAGTCCTATTGCATTGTCTATCAAGATTCCAGTTAGTTTTCCGTTCTGATCTAAACTAAGTTCACCCCCATCGACAAAAGACTTTGCAGTAATATTTGCTTTTTTCAGAAGACAATCGTTGACAAGTGCTGCGTGACCATCAATTCTATAAAGACAGACTGGAATTGAAGGAAACAACTTGTTTAATTCTGCATTTGTTGGTAAATCGTTCGTTCCCCATAAAGATTGATCCCATCCTGTTCCGACAATAAAATCTTTGCCTTTTAAACTTTTATACTTTTCACAGCGAACGAGCACCTCATTTAATGATTTTGAATCAACTAAGTCTAAGCTTAATTTTTGCTGTGCATAAAGCAGTAAATGACCATGTGCATCCGTAAAACCTGGATAGATATCTTTGCCTTTTGCATCAATTGTTTCATCAGATCTGTATTTATTTAAAATCTGCCTTTCTGGTCCAACTTCAATTATTTTCCCATTTCTAATTGCCATTGCCTCCTGAATAGAAGATTCATTATTCATCGTAAAAATGACCGCATTATGAACGATTAAATCAACTTTCTCTCCTTTCATACAAGAAG
>RFSL01000099.1 GCA_009923965.1 Flavobacteriia bacterium
GGCAGCGTCAGATGTGTATAAGAGACAGATCCAGTTTCTTCACCAGGAACTGCAGATCCAAGAATTTTTACTCCAAATAAGCTTCCTGATCCTAATAATTCTCTAACAAAAGCAACGATTAAAAGAAGAATTGCATAACCAGCTCCATTTCCTATTCCGTCAAGGAATGATGGCCAAGGTTTATTTGCCATTGCGTATGCTTCAAAACGGCCCATGATAATACAATTTGTTATAATTAAACCAACAAATACAGAAAGTTGTTCTGAAATATCTGGTAAATACGCTTTTAATATCTCATTAACGATAATTACTAATGCAGCAGCAACAACTAATTGAACGATTATACGAATACGTGGCGGCATGATATTTCTTAAGGCAGAAATAACATAATTTCCCATTGCAGTAACGAAAATAACGGAAAGGCCCATTACTAAAGCAATATCCATTTTTACTGTAATTGCAAGCGAAGAACAAATTCCAAGAACTTGTACAGTTACAGGATTATTATCAGTAAGAGGTTCAATCAATAATTTCCTATTTTTTTTAGAAAACAATGATTCTGAAGGCGCTTTTATTTTTGCAAGGTTTTCACTCATTTTTAATTATTATAAAGTTTTAAAATAAACAGTATATGGAACTAAGCAGCGGTTCATCATTTCTTCTACACCTTCTGAAGTTATTGTCCCACCTGATATTCCATCGATTTTAGAGGTTTGTGCTCCAGTTCCATCTTTTACCACATCAAATTTTTGATAGTCACCATTTTCATCAGTGATTTTCTCATCACCTTTTACCCAGCGATCAATAAAAAACCCAAGCGAAATTTCGGCCCCAAGACCAGGAGTTTCTCCTTTGTGACCAAATGAAGCACCTGCAATCGAACTTTTATCTTCTGCTATGCAAACATTTCCCCAAATAGGTCCCCACAGTCCCATTCCAACAATTGGAATAATGTAAAGTGTTTTACCTTCTTTCTTTGCAGTAAACATAGGATAAGTACGTTTGTTTACAGCTATAGTTTTATCTTTATATTGTGCTTGAATATTTGTTTGGAAAGCTGCATCTTTCCCTTTTTCTCCATCAGCTATAACTTTTCCATTTACATCGATAACAACTCCGCCAGTAATGTATTTTTCATATTCAGCCTCGGCGTTTTCTCTTGAAACTTTCTTCATTTCATCAGGAGAAAGTAAGGCAGAAAGAACCTCCATCTTTTTTTTAATTTCGCCATTTGCATCTTGTCTTTCTTTAAGACTAATTGCCAAAAACGCTAATAATCCTCCAACGACAACAACCATAATCGTAGCGAAAATGATTGTATAAGCATTACTTTCTTTATCCATTGCCATTTTTATGCAGTTTTAATTCGTTTTAATCTACGGTTGATGTTTCCTTGAATTACATAATAATCAATTAAGGGAGCAGAAATATTCATGAATAGAATTGCAAGCATAACACCTTCGGGATATGCTGGATTTAAAACACGAATTAAGATTGCAAGTAAACCACCAAGGAATCCGTATACTAATTTTCCTTTTGCCGTTTGAGCAGCGCTGACAGGATCTGTTGCCATAAAGATTGCACCAAAGGCAAAACTACCAATTACCAAGTGGTAAACAGCGGGTAGTTCAAAATAAGGATTTCCACCCATTAAATTCAATAATAAGCCCATTGCAAGTCCACCTACAAAAAAGGAAGCCATAATTCTTAAGGATCCAACTCCAGTAATTAGTAAAATTCCCGCACCAATTAAACACGCTAAAGTTGATGTTTCACCAACAGAACCTGGAATCATTCCGATAAAAGATTCTGACAAGGTATATTCAGACGTAAAGCCATTTAAATTCTGAAAAACTGGTTTATCTGACATAAAAGTTGCCAAATCTCCTAGCGCAGTAGAACCAGTAAATCCATCAACTTTAGTCGTTTCAGTTCCGGCCATCCAAACTTTATCGCCAGACATAGAAGTTGGATAGGCAAAAAATAAAAATGCACGAGCCGTTAGAGCTACATTGATAATATTCATTCCCGTTCCACCAAAAATTTCTTTGCCTATAATTACAGCAAATGCCGTTGCAACTCCAACCATCCAAAGAGGAACATCAGCAGGCATAGTTAAAGGAATTAGCATTCCAGACACTAAAAATCCCTCGTGCAAAGAGTGACCTCGTAGCATTCCAAAGATGAATTCAATTCCAAGCCCTACACCATAGGAAACAACAATTAAAGGAAGAACAATAATGGAACCATTCCAGAACTTATTCAAGCCATTTTCCCAGTAAGGTAAATTTCTATTTCCTAATTCTGCAACCATTTGCCAATGACCTGTATTGTAAATTCCAAAAAGTAAACATGGAATTAAGGCGATGATTACCATCATCATGGTTCTTTTTAAATCTACGCCATCACGAATATGGGCACCTTTAGTAGTTACTAGCTTTGGCGTGAATGCAAAAGTTGCAATGGTTTCAAACAAAGGATTCCATTTTTCATACTTCGCACCTTTTACGAAGTTGGGTTCCATTTTGTGTAATATATTCTCTAAGAATTTCACTTTTCTATTTTTTTAGTATTACAAACATTCTTCAGCAACTATGTCTAATCCTTTTCGGATTTCGTCTTGGATATTAATTTTTGTTGTACAAACATATTCGCACAACGCAAAATCTTCCGGTGCAACTTCATAAATCCCCAAATTCTCCATGCCATCGATATCTTTAGTCATTGCAGCTTTCACTAATTGCATTGGGAAAATATCGAAAGGGAATACCCGTTCTAGTTCACCAGTTACAACAAAAGCTCTTTCCTCTCCATTAGTATTGGTATCTAACACAAATTGTTTTGATTTAGGCAGTAAAAAAGTTGGAAAAAGTCGCGAATTAGAAAACTTATCAAAACCAAGTCCTAACCAACCTTTTGTGAGGAAGAATTTATAATTGTTCCCTTCAGGAATAACTGTAATTTGATTATGATAATATCCTAAATAATCATTTTGTTGTTTTTGATCTCCCGTCAATACATTTCCAGAAATAAAACGAACATGATTTCCTTTAACTTTCCCTTTTAAAATACCATCTAGGTTTGAACCTATAAGCACATTGTAATACTGGGGCTCACTTACTTCAGAGCCAGAAAGAGCAATTGTTCTACGAGCATTTAATTTCCCCGTATTAAAATAATTACCAATAATAACAAGATCTTGAACATTAATTGTCCAAATATATTCTCCTTTATTAATTGGGTCAATGTGATGAATTTGTGTACCCACATTACCTGCAGGGTGTTTTCCTGCGAATTTGTTTATTTCAACTCCTTTAATATTTGAAAACAGTGCGCTATCGTTTTTAGCATCAATATTCAAATGTACCTTTCCTTTAGTTAATTGGCAAAGAGCATTAAATCCAGTTTGTAAATCTTCCTGTCTGCCCTCCAAGATAAAATTATAATCTGGTGCTAGAGGCGAACTATCAAATGCTGAAACAAATATTGCTTTTGGTTCTTGATTTTGATCAGCAATTACATCTATAGGTCTTTGTTTTATAAAAGGCCACAAACCACAAGCAAGCATTTTTGTTTTTAATTCTTCAGAAGAAAGTTTGCTTACATCTTCGGCTGATCCATTTTTATATTCTTGATTTTCACTAGTTTCGATTAAAACTTGTAAAATTTTTCTTTTTTCACCTCGAATTATTGATTTTACAGTTCCGCTTGCTGGAGTCACAAATTGAAGTGCTTCATTTGTTTTATCAAAAAAAAGAGGATCACCAATTTTTACAGAATCACCTTCTTTAACAAGTAATTTTGGATTTAAACCATGAAAGTCTAAGGGACTTACACAAATTATTCTTGAATTCGGTAAAATTTTTAGCTGTTTTTCCGCTAATCCTTGTAACCTAATGTCTAAGCCTTTGTGAATACTGACTAATCGTGACATGAAGAGAGTGTTTTTATAAATTCTTGACAAAATTACTCAATTTATTTTGATAGATTGCTTTTTCTTTTTATCATTTTTTCTGAAATTTGGAATGAATCTAAATAGGAGCATATATTCAACAACTTTTAGTAATTTTCGTTATATTTATGATCATTAAATGAAGTTAATTTTATGGAACAAAAAATAGAGCAAAAAATAATTATTTCAGTTTCTACTTGGTTTCGAGAAGATTTATCTGACGTTGAGAACAATAATTTTTTCTTTAATTACAAAATCAACATTCAAAATACGAGTAATGAACGTGTTCAATTGACCCATCGATATTGGAAAATCGAACATCTCACTCTTGGTTCTAGCGTTGTTAGTGGATCAGGCGTAATAGGAGAACAACCAATTTTAGGCAAAAATGAGTCCTTTGATTATATTAGTGGTTGTGAACTATGGAATCCCTATGGTAGAATGAGTGGATTTTATACTTTTTTAAACATAGAAACTAACGAAGAATTTACGATTGAAATCCCATCTTTTAAGATGGTTTATCCTCCGTTATTAAATTAGATGATTACGTGAATTATTTTTTTTGTTTCAAAAAATTCT
>RFSL01000100.1 GCA_009923965.1 Flavobacteriia bacterium
TATTTGTAACTCCTGTTGTATTTTCATATATTTGATAACCTACCATATCCAAACGTGAACTTATACTTGGAACTGTTTCAAATTCTCGAGATGAACGAGATTTATCACCCCACATAGCTGTTTCAGATTCTAAGATTAGCAATTTTAAGGCCCTTGTTTCCGTTAACAAAGAAACATCTGTATTAGGATAGTTAATCAAAGCTTCGTTAATGAAATCAAGTTCCTCTTTTGCTTCATTCATCAAATTACCACTTCCACTAACTTTACGATTTAATTCTGCAACTTCTGCTCTAAACTTTATCAATTCTTCAGGATTCTTTGCAATTAAAGTTTGATTATTCAATCCTCTTACATTGAATAATTGCTTATCAACTAAAACCTCAATACTTCCATTCTTCAGTAAACAGACACTAAGTGAAAATATCCCAGGGCTCACCAAGAAACCATTTCCACCTGCTTTGATTGGATTTGTGTTATTACTTCTTAAATTCCAAATCAAATTATTTAACCCTTTAGCTGGTGTTGATGTCATTCTTCGAATTTCCTTTCCTAAAGCATCTGAAATAATCCAAATTAACTTTGCATCTTCATCATTTTCTTCTTTTCGGATTTCATCAAAAGAAGGGTAATCGACATCTTTTTTGTCTTTTTCCAATAATTTCTCTTTTTCTTGACGAATACTTTTCAAAGTTTTAAATTCATCTTTTAAGTGAAGAGAAAAAACAGCGCCAAATTCAGGATTTTTTGCAGACCACATATTATGACCTTGAAAACCTGTACCCTCTAATCCAAGTGGATCTGCAGGAACGTATAGCAAAGCATCTTTTACTGGGAATAAGTGTGCTTTTTTATCTAGAATTTCTTTTGAAAGAGATCTTAAAATCGTATAATTATCTAGAACATAAAATCCTCTTCCGAAAGTGGCAGCAACTAAGTCGTTCTCTCTTTTTTGAATGTCTAAATCATAGACTGCAATTGTTGGAAGTCCGCTTAATTTTGTCCAGTTTAAGCCGGCGTCATTTGAAAAATAAGCGCCAAACTCTGTACCTACAAATAATAAATTTGGATCGACATGGTCTTGTTTCAAACAATATGTATTTCCTCTTTCTGGTAAATTTGATGAAATAGAAGTCCATGTTTTTCCTTTATCAAGTGACTTTAAAATGTAGGGTTTAAAATCGCCCTGACGTTGTGAATTAAAAACAGCAAATACTATATTTTCATCATGTAATGATGCAGTCAACATGTTCACCCTTGTATTAATTGGAACCCCTGGAAAAATGCTATATTTCATCCAGGATTGCCCATCATTCTCTGAAACTTGTATAAGTCCATCATCAGTGCCGGCATAAAGCAAGCCCTTCTTTTTAGGAGATTCATCAAGTGCAATAATATTTCCATAAATTGTTGTAGAAGCATTTTTCATAACTGCATCCATGGTCCAAACTTGCCCCATTAATTTAAATTTATTTCTATCAAGTTGCTGTGTTAAATCTGGTGAAATAGCTGTCCAATCGTCTCCTTTGTTAGTCGTTTTAAATAATTTATTAGCAGCAAAATAAAGCGTTGAGGGATCGTGAGAAGAAACCAAAAGTGGAGCGTCCCAATTCCAACGGTATGGCGCTTCACCTTTTCCTGGCATTGGTTGAATCGGCACTTTTTCACCCGAAACCTTATCATAACGAACCAACCAACCGTACTGCGCTTGAGCATATGTGATGTTTGGATTTGACCAATCAGTTGCGGATTCAAAACCGTCACCGCCATTAGTAATAAACCAATCTGAATTTAAAATACCGGAGACATTTCCAGTTGCTGCAGGACCGCCCATAGAATTATTATCTTGAGTTCCTCCATAAATGGAATAAAATGGTGCTGCATTGTCTGTCGTAACTTTATAAAACTGAATAATTGGAAGATTGGAGTAATACTTCCATTCTTTAGCATGTGTATAGGTTTCATAAATTCCACCATCGCATCCAACAATCCAATGATCTGTATTTTCAGGGTCAATAACTATGCAATGATTATCAACATGCTTATTTGATTCCCCAGTTGCTTTAAATGTTTTTCCGCCATCTTCACTGTGGTGCATGTAGGTATCCATTGCGAAAATCTTTTGCTTATTCAATGGGTCTACAAAAATTTCTTGGTAATAATTTCCACTTGTATTATAGTCACTTTGTTTTGACCAATTTTCTCCTTTGTTTGTTGAACTATAAACCCCTGCTTTTCCATATCGACCTTCAACAATAGCATAAATATATGATGCATCAGACGGAGCAACTGCGATTCCAATTCTTCCCATATCTCCTTTAGGAAGGCCTTGAATAATTTCTCTCCATGTTTTTCCACCATCTTCAGATTTGTAGAGTGAAGATTCTGGTCCACCTCCAATATAAGAAGATTCATTCCGGCGACGTTGGTGAGCAGATGCATAAAGAATGTCAGGATTTTTAGGATCAATGGCAATTTCTGCAATTCCAGTTTCGTCAGAAACAAATAAGGTTCGTTCCCAAGTCTTACCGCCATCAACGGTTTTATAAACTCCACGCTCACCACCTGAACTCCAAACTGGACCGTAGGCCGCAACCCAAACAATATTTTCATTCGTTGGGTGAATAATAATATTTCCAATATGTTCAGATGTTTTTAAACCCATATTAGTGAAGGACTTTCCACCATCTAAAGAACGGTAAACTCCATCACCATATGCAACAGATCGCTGGTTATTATTCTCCCCTGTCCCTACCCAAATTGTGTTTGGATTTGAAGGAGAAATTTCGACACAGCCTATTGAATAAGATCCATAACTATCAAAAATAGGAGAAAAAGTAATTCCATGATTTGTTGTAAGCCAAACTCCCCCACAAGCCGCAGCAACATACCACATATCTTCGTTTTTGGGATGAACGGCAATATCTACAACTCTTCCAGATGTTAGGGCTGGACCAACCATTCGAAAGGAAAGACATGAAACGGTGCCTGCATCAAAGGGTAATTTTACAACAGTAGCAGTAGCTTTAGCTCCTTTCTTTTGAGCAGAACTAAAAAATGAAATAAGCACAAATAAAAAAAGTAATTTTTTCATAATTGATGGAATTAATTTGGAGCAATAAAATTACGTAAATTATACAAAATAAAAGTAGAAAGGAACTAACACTTATTTAATTCCTCAAAATGATTTACTCATAAATAAAGTTCTATTTTTGTATTAATCTAAAAATAGATGTCATGATGCTACCTTTCAATCTCCAAAAATGGATCGATGAAAATCGAGATTTATTAAAGCCGCCTATCGGAAATAAAAACTTGTATAAAGAAGCGGGCGATTTTATTGTTATGGTTGTTGGTGGTCCAAATTCACGCAAAGATTACCATTACAATGAAAGTGAAGAACTATTTTATCAAATTGAGGGAGATATTCAAGTTCGAATTCAAGAGAATGGAAAAGCGAAACTAATAGAAATAAAACAAGGTGAACTATTTCTACTTCCGGGAAATACGCCACATTCTCCAATTCGCGGAGAAAATACTGTCGGGCTAGTTATAGAAAAAGTTAGAAAAGGAACAAATCTTGTAGATGGTCTAATGTGGTTTTGTGAAAATTGTAATCATCCACTTCAAACTTATCGTTTTCCGCTCACAAATATTGAAACAGATTTTATCCCACGCTTTAAAGAATTTTATGCTTCAGAAGAAATGCGAAAATGTAAAGAATGTGGAACGATAATGGAAGTTGATCAACGATTTGTTAATTAAAAGTTGATGAACTAATTCTATATAATTTTATGAAATTACATTTTCGAGAGCTAGGAAAAGGAAAGCCAATGATAATCCTACATGGTTTATTTGGATTTTCTGATAATTGGCAGACACTGGCCACTAAATTTTCAGAATTCTTTAAAGTAATTCTAATTGACTTCAGAAATCATGGACATTCCCCTTGGTCGGATGACTTTTCCTACGATTTAATGGTTGATGATTTAAAAGAGCTCATTGATGACTTAAATTTAGAAAATATTATTTTAGTCGGACATTCAATGGGTGGAAAAGTTGCCATGCATTTTTCTCAAACATTTCCAAAAAAAATAGAAAAATTAGTAGTTGTAGATATGGGTGTAAAGCAATATACTCTGCATCATCAAGAAGTACTTGAAGCATTTAATAAAGTAGATTTAAAAGGTATAACTGCTAGAAGTCAAGTAGAATTAATTCTTTCTGATTTTATAGAATCTAAGGGTATAAGACAATTTCTATTGAAAAATTTATACTGGAAAGAAAAAGGAGAATTGGCATGGAGAGTAAATTTTGTTGTTTTAGAAAAAGCTATGCCTGAAATATTATCAGCACTTCCATACAAAGAAGTTTTAATTCCTAGTTTATTTATTCGTGGTGAACTTTCTAATTATATAGAAGACGATGATATTCAAGAACTAGAAAGTTTTTTTTTAGATATGTCGCTAAAAAATATAAAAAATGCAGGACATTGGGTTCATGCAGATGCACCTGAAGAATTCACAAATACAG